>JAHFCR010000002.1:72617-128651 GCA_023249405.1 Peptococcaceae bacterium
TGGAAGGAAAAAAGGAGCAACAAATCTAATTTGTAAGTAATACTATCCGTAGGGGGGATTTGGGAATGCCTGAATACAAGTACAAGGTGATTGCCGAAGTCATAGAAATCAGAGGCGAGGGAAAGTGCTCCTACGGCCACCAGGTAGGGGACAAGTTTGAATTTACGCACTTGCTGCCGGGCGGGCTCTGCCATTTTGCCTACGCCTCACTGGAGATGGCGGTAACAGCCCTGCTGTTTGGGGGCAAATTCCCCTGGATCAGAGGGGATGATCCCAGCACCTGGTCCTGCCCCGACCCCGACCGGACGGTGATCTTCAAGCTGACCAGGGAACCTGCAGTATAGGCTGGCCGGTTTTACGCTCGCAGGAAATACTGCCACTGGACAAGATGGAGAGAAGCATAAAACAATAATTATCTAAGGGAGTGACAGCTAGATGCGCATGGGGATTCTTACCGGCGGAGGAGACTGTCCGGGGCTGAACGCGGTGATCCGGGCAGCCGCCAAGACCCTCCTGTCCCGGGGCATAGAGGTATACGGATTCAAAGACGGTTACCGCGGCGTGATCGAAAAGCAATGGGCGCCATTGGACCGGGCGGCGGTCTCCGGCCTGCTGCACCGCGGCGGGACGATCCTGGGCAGCAACAACCGGGACAACCCTTTCAACTACCCGGCGCATACCGCTGACGGGGCGATCACATACTGTGATGCCAGCGCCACCCTGCTGGAGAACCTGCGCAGCCTGGAACTGGAGTGCACGATCGCCATCGGCGGCGACGGCACCCTTTCCATTGCCCAAAACCTGTGCTCCCGGGGAGCACACCTGGTCGGCGTGCCCAAAACCATCGACAACGACCTGGCCGCCACCGACCAGACCTTCGGCTTTGTAACTGCCGTAGCTACTGCCACCGACGCCCTGGACAAGCTGCACACCACGGCCGAGTCCCACCACCGGGTGATGATCCTGGAGGTGATGGGGCGTTATGCCGGCTGGATCGCCCTCTGGAGCGGGATCGCCGGTGGGGCGGACGTGATCCTGATCCCGGAGATCCCCTGGAGCATAGCCAGGGTGGCAGAGAAGATCCACGCACGGCAGCAGGAGGGCAAGCTATTCAGTATCATCGTGGTGGCCGAGGGCGCTTCCGCCCCCGGAGGCGGCCAGGTAGTCCGGGAGCGAATTGCCGGCAGCGGCGACCCCCTGCGATTGGGCGGCATCGGCGAAGTGGTCCGCAGACTGGTGGAACAGGAGACAGGCATAGAGGCCCGGATAACAGTGCTGGGCCATGTTCAACGCGGCGGTACTCCCCTGGTCACCGACCGCATCCTGGCCACCCGCTTCGGGGTGGCCGCCGCCGAACTGGCCCTGGAGGGCCGCTTCGGCCACATGGTGGCCCTGAGAGGCACCCAGGTGATCACCGTGCCCCTTACGGAGGCGACCAGCCGGCCATCCAAAGTCTCTGCGGATGGGCAACTGGTACACGCCGCCCGGGCCGTGGGAATCAGCTTCGGGGATTAGTCCCCGGTTACCGCCGTCGCCCCCCGGTTTGAATGACGGCCGGCGGTTGTGAGTGTCAATCTTTGGCCGTCGGTCTCAAAGGTGATATTGCCATCCTCGTCGGTGCGCAGCACCGCTACATTCCTCTTCCGCCAGAAGGCCAACGTGTCCGGGGCCGGGTGGCCAAATGAATTCTTGCCCACGCTGATCGCCACAAACCGCGGCCCCACCAGGCCGTTGAAATCGGGGTCGATGCCATTGGCGCTGCCATGATGGGGCGCCTTCAACACGTCCGCCCGCAGGCCGTCCACCGGCAGTGCCCCGGACCGCGCCACCGCAGCCAGGTGCGCCAACGCCTCCTGCTCGGCATCCCCGGTCAACAAAAAAGCGATCCGGCCATACCTGAGCTGTATAATCACCGAATTGTTGTCCAGGTCGCTGTGCGTCCCCTCAAAGCTCTGCAGCGGCGGGTTGAGCACAGTGATGCTCAACCGGTCATCGAGCTGCAGCCGGGCGCCTGCATGCACATGATACTCGGATATCCCCCTCGATTTCAGCAGTTGTTCAAACTGGTCGAGCAATGGCGGGGGATGGGCCACCGGAGGCATGACCACGGCCCCCACGGGCAGCTTCGATACTACCGCCATCAAGCCTCCCAGGTGATCCTCATGGGGATGGGTGTTTACCACCAGGTCCAGGCTCCTGATACCGGAACGGATCAGGAAGGGAACCACGATTTGGGCTCCGGGGTCGAAGGATGATTGGCCGTAGGCGGGCTTGCCGCCTCCGTCCACCAGCATCCGCTCCCCATCGGGCGCCTCCACCAGAATAGAGTCCCCCTGCCCCACGTTGATGAAGGTGACCCGGAGCGTCCCGGCCCTGGAAGCAAACACGCCTCCGGTTCCCCAGACCATGAAGAATGCGGCCAGGACCAGCCCGGCACAGGCCGGGCCTAACCAGCGTCTGGCAGGAGCCCGAAAGCGGAAGTGCGAAAATGGTGTTTGAAAACCCTGGAGAGCGCTCCAGCCGAGCAGCGTCAGCAGGAGATACCAGGCAGCGATCAGCCAGATGGGCGGGGCGGTTGTGGGTAGTGCCGCTGCCGGCAGCCCCCCGATCAGCCCGAGCAAACCCCGCAAGGGAACTGTCAGAGCCCCGGCAGCCAGGAAAAAGGGTGAGCCCAGGCTCTGATGCAGCAGGGTCATCAGCATCCCCGCCAATCCCAGATTGACCGCCAGCCCGGCCAGAGGCACCACCAGGATATTGGCCGGCAGGCCGAGCACCGGGATCTGTTGAAAGTAGAGGGCAGTCAGCGGCAGCACTGATAGTTGGGCGGCCAGGGCAACCGCCGTCAACTGCTTTAAGCCCTGCCACCCCGGCAGGAATCTGGCCAGGGGCGCGGACAGATAGATAATCCCCCAGGATGCGGCCAGGGTGAACTGGAAACCGGGATCCTGAAGCAGCAGGGGGTTAGCCAGAATGATGGACAGGACAGCAATGGCCAGGGCGTTCAGTGGGCTGTGGCGGGTCTGGTTCCAGAGACTGCCCGCCAGGGCGATGGTACCCATCACCGCAGCCCGGATCACCGGCGTTGGCAGTCCGATCAGGGCGGCATAGGTCCAGATGGCCAGCCCTACCAGGGCAAAAGTGGCGCCCCGCCCGAGGCGCAGCAGCCGGGCCAGGATCAGAAAAAAGGCCAGCACGAAGCCCAGGTGCAGACCGGAAACCACGAACAGGTGCACCACTCCGGTGCGCTGGTAGAGGTCCTTATCCTCCGGCGTCATCCAGGTCCTGGCACCCAGCAGCATGGCAGAAAGAAAGGAGGCCTGGTCTATGGGCAGGGCTGCCCGCAGACTCTGTTCCAACCGGAGATGGAGAAAGGCGGCCAACCTCAGGGGATACCAGGTCAGCCCGGGAGCGCCCGCCTGGAACACCGGAGACTGATCGCACAGGAGCTCGGCAGTCACCCCATGCCGCAACAGATAGGCCCGATAGTCAAAATCTCCGGGATTGGCAGCCACCGGAGGCAGGTCCAATTTGCCTTGGACCAGCAGACAATCTCCCGGCAGCGCTATCCGGACACCGGCAGCCGTCGGGCTTCCTCTGGCGCCGGCCCCTTGTTCGCCTGCGCTTTTGCCGGAGTCTTGATCAGCGGTTGCCACCGGGTTGTAGCAGACGGCCTGGATCCGGATCCCGTTCGCTTTGCCGCTCCAGACCTCATTACCCAGTTGCAGCACCGGATCCTTCAGGATGTAGACAGTACGGTTGCCATAAATTGACGGCTGCTGGGCCAGGGTCCCGCTCATGTTAACATAATGCCCCAATAATGGACCGAGGGCGGCAGGAAGGACTGGCCGGCTGCAGCCGGCCAGGAGCAGGCCCAGGCAGAAAAGACAGCCCAGCAGCAACGCCGGGGTCTCCCGCCGTCCTCTAACGTAGGCCGCTATCGCGGCCAGTAAAAAAATGAGGCCCCCGATCAGGCCCCATAAAGGATCGATGATATTATTCAATAACAAGGACAGAAGCACTCCCAGCCCGAAGTCGATCGCCGCCAGAACCAGCGGGGTCAACGGGCTACCATGCTAGGAAGCACGCTCTGCCAGCGTTACCGTTGCCTTGGTCTGTTGCCGGTCGCGCCAGATCGTCAACTCGATCTTGGCGCCGACTCCCGCATCCTGGATCTTCTGCAGCAAGTCGTCAGTATTGGACACTGCGGCTCCGTTCCAGGCGGTGATGATGTCCCCCTCCTGGAGACCGGCGCTGGATGCGGGACCGCCGCCGACCACGGCTCTGACGACCACTCCATTGGTGTCATTGTAGCCATAGGCAGTGGCAATATCCGAGGTGACGTCCTGAATCTCCACGCCGAGCCAGGCCCGGCTGACCTTGCCATTATTCATCAACTGATTCAGCACATCCTTGACGGTATTGCTGGGAATGGCAAAACCGATCCCCTGGGCCTGGGCGCTGACCGCGGTGTTGATCCCGATCACCGCTCCGCTCAGGTCCAGCAGGGGGCCGCCGCTGTTGCCGGGATTGATGGAAGCATCCGTCTGGAGCAGGTTCCGGTAGCTGCGGTCCTCAACCTTGATCGGGCGTCCCTTGGCGCTGATCACCCCGACAGTGACCGTGTGATCCAGTCCATAGGGGTTGCCGATGGCGATCACCCAGTTGCCCACCCGGGTCTGATCGGAATTACCCAGTTGCAGGTAGGGCAGAGTGCCGCCGGTGTCCACCTTCAGCACGGCCAGGTCGAGATCCCGGTCGCTGCCTACTACCCTGGCGCTGACCGGCTTCGACTTGCCCATGATCGTCACCTGGATCTTTTGGGCGCCTTCAATCACATGTTCATTCGTCAGCAGGTAGCCATCAGCGGAGATCAGGAAACCGGAACCCAGCGCCTCCTGCACCTGTGTCTGGGGCTGGTCGTAATTCTGGCCAAAGAACTGCCGGAAAAAGGGGTCGCTCAAAAAGGGGTTGTCCACCTGAGTAGTCTGCGTGGTTACGATCTTGACCACTGACGGACCGGTATTGGATACTATATCGGCAATGGTGTTCGGCCCCACCCCCGGCAGGAGACTCTTGGCGGTATCAGTCGCCTGTGGCGTATTCAGGGCCGCCAGCACCGGGTTCAGCCAATTGTGGCCGGAGGCGAAGACTATGCCTCCCGCGAAAGCAATGCCGGCCAGAAAGGCCGCCAGGATTATCCCCACGATAATGCGGTTCCGTTTGCTATTCATGTCGCTTTTCTCCTCCTCTGTAGATCACTTTACAAGCATATAAAGCGAAACTTGCATTCAGAGGGGTTTTGACCCCATTCTGATGCTTAGTTGAGCCGATCCAGGAGCTTAGCGCCCCTTATCCCACCGCTTTCAGAAGCGGGGGTATTAGGGGCGGTTAGCTATCGGATAAACTATTGCTTATCACTCGCAACTGCATCCGTCAAAGATGTTGTCGCTTCCTTTTGTCCAGTTTCGACTCTCTCCTCAGTCTCTTTGGGGCCGCCTGCTTCTTCCTGAACATCCCTCTGCCCGTCTCCCTGATCCGGTCCTTCAGCAGCCATTGCCGCAGCCTCGGCAGCCTGTTGCGCCTCCAGTTGCTTGGCTCTTTCTCTGGCTTCCTGGAGTTCCATCTCTTTGCCGATCTCATCCCAGGTGCGCCTGGCGGTATAGGTCACTTTACTAAATTCCTTGGTCAGTTTGCCGAGCACTCTGGCCACGTCTGGCAGTTTATCGGGGCCAAAAACGACCAGGACGATCACAAAGATCAGAAGCACTTCCTCGACTCCGAACAACTGATCACCCCCAAATTATTATAACCCGCTTCTTTTTAATGGACAACTCTACGGTACATATTATTGACAGTTGCGGTCAAGCTGGCGTATTTCTGTTGTTTTCAGAAGGAAGTCCTGCCGCGAGTGCAGAAATATTTAGATAGACCGGAACAGATAATAACTGTCAAGGAGGGATTCCGATGTCCGTACAGGTTGCCAAGCTGCAGGATATTCCAGCCGGCAAGCCAAAGAAGTTCGATCTGCAAGGCAGGGCGATACTGCTGATCAACAACGACAACAACATCTACGCCATCGAGGAGAAGTGTACGCACCGCGGGTGCTCGCTGGCGGCGGGAAAGCTAGTGGGCAACAGTATCGAGTGCCCCTGTCACCAGGCCCGCTTCAACATCATCTCCGGCAAGGTAACCCAGGGCCCTGCCACCAAGCCGGTTGCCGTCTACCAGGTGACAGTGGAAAATGGAATGATCTCCATCAATCTTTAGCGCATAGCGGCGCCAAGAACAGCCCCGGCCCCAACCAGAGTCTTGCGAAAAAAGCAGCCGAATCTCGAAACCGGGCGCACTAATGAAAAAGTCCCCATCGCATGCGATGGGGACTTGAGCTTGTCATTGCGCTCTATTCCAAGCCTGTGGACTATTCGCCTGTCTTTTCGCCCTTCTCTTTCACAGCCTTGGAGTGGTAAATGATGGCCTCTCTCTTATAGAACGGAGCCCGCCATTGCGGCGCTATAGTGATGGCGTCTTTGGGGCACACCTCAGCGCAGACCTCGCAGATAATGCAACGGTCCGGATGAAGGATCCATTCCTTCTTATCCTTGTCGAGATCGATGGCTATAGCCGGGCAGCGGCGTGCGCAGGTGCCGCACTGGTTGCAGAGGTCCTCGTTAAACTCTACGTGTCCACGCGCCCGGGCGAAGGGCTCTCTGGTCGTCACCGGATACATCCTGGTGGCCGGCCCCCCGAAAAGGTTGCGGACAACTGTTGGCAGCATGATCATTTTCTACTCCACCTCCTTCTTTTAGTTTCCTGTGCTACCGTTCGGTGCAACTGATGCACGGGTCGATCGAAAGAACGATGATCGGCACATCAGCCAACTCGCACCCGGGTAGCATCACTAGCAGTGACGGAATGTTGGCGTAGGTCGGTGTCCGCACCCGGAGGCGTTCCAGGTTGCGGGTACCGTTGCCCTTGGCGTAGTAGAAAACCTCACCACGAGGCTGCTCCACCCTGCTGACGGCTTCATTGGCTGGCGGGTTGCCCTTTGGCTTGGCAGCAAGCTCGCCCTCCGGCAGCTTGCCGAAGGCTTCGAGTTGCAGGTCGATCGCCTGGTACAGTTCCCCGACGCGGACAGCAGCACGGGAGAAGGAGTCGCCACCGGTGGCTACGATCGGCTCGTAGGACAGGTCGCCGTAGGCCCAGTATCCCTGAGTGCGGCAGTCTTCCTTGACTCCGCTGGCCCGCAGGTGCGGCCCGCACAGGCCCAGGGCAATGGCCTGATCGTAGGAGAGCACGCCTTTGCCAACAGTTCTGGCCTTGACGGTGTAGTCGTTGACCAGCACATTGTTGAGAGCCTCGGCTTCTTTGCGCACATCTTTTAAAACCTCGATGCAGTGCTTCTTCTGGTCATCGTCTATATCCCGGCGTACACCGCCGACGATGGATACGGACTGGGTAACCCGGTGCCCGGTGGTGATCTCCAGGATGTCGAGCACCTTCTCACGGATGCGCCAGTACTGCATGAACATACTCTCAAACCCGAAGGCATCCGCCAGCAGTCCCAGCCAGAGCAAGTGGCTATGGGTTCTGGCCATCTCCGCCCAGATGGTGCGCAGGTAGCTCGCCCGCGGAGGGATCTCCAACGGCCACAGTTTTTCCACCACATCGCAGTAGGTCATGCCATGGATAGCGCTGCAGATGCCGCAGATGCGCTCGCAGAGATAGATGTTCTTCGGATACTCGTTCAGTTCGCAAGCTTTTTCAATGCCCCGGTGTCCGTAACCGATAGCCGGTACGACACCGACCACCCTCTCGTCCTCCAGCTCCAGTTTCAACTGGATAGGTTCCGGGAGTACCGGATGCTGCGGGCCAAATGGCGTTATTGTACGCGGTGCCATTTAATTGCCCCCCTTCTTGCCGGCTGCCAGTTGTTCCTCGGTTTTCAGCATGGGCAGCACCGGGCTGTCCTGCGCCAGCATCATGTGACCGCCGAAGTCGATAGCCAGATCCTTGACTTTCAAGCCAAACAGTTCCTTCATCTCGTTCTCGATCAGCACGGCAGTGAGGTAGATGCCGGTCATGCTCGGCACTTCCTCATCCTTGCCGACGGAGAATCGCAGGGCCGACAGGTCCATGCCGGGGCTGGCGTTGAAGAAGTAGGTAATTTCCAGCTTATCCCCCAGGTCGTTGGCGGATCCCGTTACGAACCGCGCCTTGGCGTCGGCATACTTCTTGACTTCTGCAAGCAGTTGGTCTTTGCTGATCTCTTTCAGCTTATCGATCATAATGCCACCCCCTGCAGTTTGGCCAGCTTCTGCAGCGCTAGCACAACCCCGTCAATGATCGCTTCGGGGCGGGCTGCACAACCAGGCACGTAGACATCGACCGGGATCACCTTGTCCACACCGCCGAGCACGTTGTAGCAGTTGTGGAAGACACCGCCCGAAGTGCCGCAGGTACCGACCGCGATCACCATTTTGGGGCCGGGAATTTGCTCGTAGAGGTTCTTCAGCACCCTGGCAGTTCTCCTATTTACCGGTCCGGTAACAACCAGCACATCGGCATGCTTCGGGTTGCCCATGTTGACAATTCCGAAGCGCTCCACGTCGTAGAGGGGGGTTAAGCAGGCCAGCACCTCGATGTCGCAGCCATTGCAGGAACTGTTGTCAAAGTGCATGATCCACGGTGATTTTAGCCGCGAAGTTGCAATGATCCCCATCTAGGACACCCCCTTAATTGGCAGCAGCCAGAAGTAAATCAGGTTAAGGACACAGAGCACCAGACCTACGGACCAGACAAACTTGACTGCCCAGCCCACGGTCATACGGGCGGTGATGTTGTCGATAAGCAGCTCCAGGATGTAGGCGACCGCTGCCACTATCAGGCCCGCCCACCAGGGGTTCGCCCAGAAGATGTAGACCAGCCCGAGCAGCAGGACGTATTCATACCACTCAGTCAACTGGATCAGGGCGTAATAGGGGCCTGAATACTCGGTCATGATCCCCTTGATCAGTTCCTGGTGGCCGTGGTGCGAGGTTGCCAGGTCAAAGGGGGACTTGCGCAGCTTGATGGTCAGGATTAGCAGCACGGCGATGAAGATCGGCCATAACCGCGCCAGGAGCGGCGTCGGGTTATTGAAGATCTCGCTGATCAGGAAGCTGCCGTTCACTGCGAAGACGCCCAGGGCAAACAGCAGCAGTACCGGCTCGTAGGCCAGCATCTGCATCAGTTCGCGGTTGGCTCCGATGTGGCTGTAGGGCGACTTGGAGCTGAAACCGCCGAGGGCGAAGCTGACGCCGGCAAAGCCGATGACAAACACCAGTAACAGGAGATCCAGCTTCAGCACCAGGAACAGCAGGGCTGTAACCATGAACACCAGATAGCCGTAGATCCAGATAAGCTGCAACCGGCTGGACGCAATTTTAGCCTTGCCGAGCAGTTTGAAGAAGTCATAGAACGGCTGGAGAATCGGAGGGCCGAACCGGCCTTGCAGCCGCGCCGTGATCCTCCTATCGATCCCGGCCAGGAGGCCACCGATGAACGGAGCCACGATCACCGTAACGATGGCGATAATCCATGCATTCATTTAGATAGCACCTCCAATCGCCAGGAACACGACCCCAAACAGGATCACTAACAGGGCAATGGACAGCGTATAGGTCCACGGATTCAGCGCCGCTTCACTCAGGGCGCCCTTGAAGTAGAAGCCTCCCAGTTGCACTTTCGTCTTGGCATCGGCGGTGGAGTACCACTCGTCGGCATCGGCGCCTTCAACCTGCTCGCCGCACAGATACACCGGACGCAGTTCGCCCGGCTTAACTGCCACAAAGATGAACGGGATCAGGATGCCGACAGCAAATACCACGAACAGCGGCCAGACCGGATAGGAGCCTACTGCGAAGCTCGGGTTGGAGGAAACGGCGGTAACCCCGTTGACCACGATGCCCGTAGCGCTGGTAGTCAATGCCTGCCCCGAAGCAATCACGTTGGCAACAGCGTTCTTGACGAGCCCTTCGTAGACAGGGCCTACTCCGAGACCCAAACCGAAGATGCCCAGCACCAGCACCCACAGAGGCACCGTATAGCTGAGCGACAGGCTTTCAATCTTGGAGCCCAGTTTCGGCAGCACCTGCATTAGACGGCCAAGCCACTTCGCCCAGAAGACGATGGTGGCGGCACTGGCGATCACGAACAGGATTCCCGCCAACGGAATCGTAAAGGATGCTTCCAGGGCCAACCACTTGGCCAGCAACATACCGAAGGGCGGCAGGAACATGGACAGCACGCCGATGGTGGTGATGGCTGTGGTCATTGGAGCCTTGGCAGCCAGGCCTTCCATATCCTCGATCTCCCGGCTCCAGACGATATGCTCGATGGTGCCGGCGCAGAGGAACATCAGGCCCTTGGAGACAGCATGGAAGATAATCAGCAATATTGCCGCCGAAATTGACAGCGGTGTGTTGATTCCCGCACAGGCGATAATCAGGCCCAGGTTGGCGATGGTCGAGTAGGCGAGCACCCGCTTGCCGGTGGTCTGGCTGATCGCCAGCCCGGAGGCGGCCATGAAGGTAAACGCGCCCACGAGGGCGACCATGATCCCTAACTTGGTGCCGGCGAAGGCTGGCGCCAGACGGACCACCAGATAGACGCCGGCCTTGACCATGGTGCTGGAGTGGAGCAGGGCGGAGACCGGAGTCGGCGCCACCATGGCTCCCAGCAGCCAGGTCTGGAATGGCATCTGAGCCGCTTTGATCATGCCGGTGAAGCACAGCAGGGCTACAGGCAGCAGCAGCAATGCCGGAGCGATGCCACCGGAGATGATCTTGGCCACGGACAGCGAATCCGGACCGACCTTCACAAACAGATAGATCATAGCCAGGATCAGGCCGGTGCCGCCGATGGAGTTCATCCACAGCGCCCGGGCTGCATTGTTGACTGCTTCCTTGTTCAGGTCATGGGCAATTAACTGGAAGCAGACCAGCGTCGTGACTTCCCAGAAGAAATATAGATAGATCAGGTTATTGGCAAAAACCAGTCCGTTCATAGCACCCAGGAACAATACCAGCCAGAAGAAGAAGCGGGGTTGCCGCGACTTCTCGATATGGTTGTGATGTTCGTGGTCGTACATGTAGCGAATCGCCCAGATACAGATCAGCGAGCCGACGATGGAGATCACCAGGGTCATCACGATGGCCAGGTGGTCAACCACAAAGGTCGGGTTGATCGCTTCCAGCGCTGCCTTGCCGCCCATCCCGAATTCGAAATAGGCCAACGGCACGATCTGGGTCAGGGCAAAGATCAGGACCAGCCAGTTCTTGAGCGAAATGCCAGCGTAAATGTAAAATAACAGGATTAAATAATCTAGTACCGTGACCACCGTGTCCCAGAGTTGGGCATTGGCCGGTGTAAATGTCTGGCTGCCCTTCAGCAGGAACAGGATGGAGTTGATGATCAGAGCGATCGCGGTCACCACTACGATGATGCCGCGGACATGGTACTGCCGCAAGATGTAAACCAGAATGGCGGCCACTACCGGGAGTAAGATCGCTACTGCCATCATCCAGTTGTAATCCATATATTCTTCCCTCCCTTAAAACGTTAATCTTCTCTGCCCACTCACAAACCTACGCTCTCGTTCCTCCCTCCGGTAGCTTGTCTCCCTCTCCCGTCACCCCCCTGATAATCCTTGTCCACCCCACTACGGCAGAAATGGTGTGTGCAGTATCAAGACCATCACGCACCTGGAGCAGAAAAAGAGACTCTCCTTGTTAGAATTCTATTTCTGTTTTTTTTGCAAAATTCCTTCACAGACAACGAAAAAAATCTCCCGTTCACAAACCCGGGAACCCTTTGTACCAAAATATTATCAGATTGTCACATACTCTTTGATCTGGTCGAAGCGGCGGGAGCCGATCCCGGAAACGCTGCGGAGGTCTTCGACAGTCTTGAACTGGCCATGGCTGGCGCGATAGTCGACGATCCGCTTGGCCAATGTTGGGCCGATCCCCGGGAGCCTGGCGTCTAGTTCCTCAGCGGTGGCAGTGTTGATGTTGAGCCTGTCTCCTTGCTGGCCGGTTACCCCTTCTGTCGCTCCCGCCGGTGCAGGAGTAACTTCCTGAGGGCCGTTGTTGGCGCCGGCCGGAACCTCGCCCTGGCGCAACACGTTGATCTTCTCCCCGTCAGCCAGCTGCCGGGCCAGGTTCAGGGAGCCGATCTCCGCCTCCGGAAGCAATCCGGCCATATTCAGCGCATCGTTCACCCGTGAACCGGAAGGCAGGGTATACACCCTGGGTTTGCTCACCGCTCCGGCAACCTGCACTGTGATCTGCCCGGCAAGAGCCCCGGTTGCCAGACCTTCGCCCTGGCTTTCAGCGTTGACAACCACCGGCGCCCTGGCGTCCCGAGACCTGTTGATCAGCCACTGGCCGTATCGGGCACCCCCGGCAAAGACCAGGGCTGCCGCCAGCAGCAACATCAACAACTGCACTTTCCGGTCCCAGGGCCACACTCGCGCTCATCCTCCCGGCTTGCCGCTTTTGTACGCCAGCAGGCGCACCTTCCTCTCAGCGCCGCCACACCCATAGCTGCCTGGCTGCCAAGCACCACCCGGAGCAAGTGATGAACAAGAGCAGTAGGTTACCCGCCATAGCTTGACCAACTGTCCTAACTGCAATCTCCGGTTCGATGGCACACACTACCTGCTATACCTTTCGTTGCCATTTAGTAAAACCCTTCCGGCAACTGGCATAATTTCTATTTTCTTCAGAGATCCCCCCGAATAATGCCGGCAAGACAACCGCCAAAATTTATTTGACGACCAGATTCACCAGCTTGCCCGGGACGCAGACCGCCCGGACCAGTGATTTGCCCTGCAGCATCTCCTGCACCCGCTGCTTGGCGAGAACCACCTGCTCCATCTCCGCCTGGCTGATTCCCGCCGGGACATTCAGGCGGTCACGCACCCGCCCGTTGATCTGTACCACGATCTCCACCTCATCCACCACCAGGGCTGACGCGTCATGCTCCGGCCACCGCTGCTGGTGCACACTGCCGCTCTCGCCCAACAACTCCCACAATTCCTCGGCCAGGTGCGGCGTGAACGGCGCCAGCAACAGCGCCAGGTCGACCAGGCTCTCCCGCAGCACTGCCCGGTGGCGCTGACCGGCCGGCACCTGTTCCGCATAGTGGTAGATGGCATTCACCAGTTCCATGATGGCGCTGACCGCAGTATTGAAGTTAAAGCGGGTACTGATATCCTCGGTCACTTTCAGGATGGCGCGATGGGTCGCCAGACGCAACGCCCGCTCCTCGGGAGACAGATCTGCGGCACCAGGCCTGATCCGTCCGGCCCCGGCAACCTCGGAGGCGGCGCCCGCCACTAAACGCCAGACCCGGTTGATAAACCGGTAGGCCCCCTCCACCCCCTGGTCGCTCCAGTCGAGGTCGCGCTCCGGAGGAGCGGCGAACAGGATGAACAGCCGGGCGGTGTCGGCGCCGTAATGCTCGATGATCTCCTCGGGGCTGACCACGTTCCCCTTGGACTTGGACATCTTCGACCCTTCCTTGAGCACCATCCCCTGGGTCAATAAATTGGTGAAGGGCTCGTCTGCCGGGACCAGACCCAGGTCGTACAGCACCTTCATGAAAAAACGGGAATACAGCAGGTGCAGGATGGCGTGTTCCACCCCGCCGATGTACTGGTCCACCGGAGTCCAGAAGCCAACCTGATCGCCGGAAAAAGCGTGCTCCTCATCCCTGGGGCTGCAGTAGCGCAGGTAATACCAGGAGGAGCAGACAAAGGTGTCCATGGTATCGGTCTCCCGCCGGGCGGGGCCGCCGCAGCGGGGGCAGTTTGTGTTGAGAAAATCCTGCGATTTTAACAGGGGTGACTCTCCCGTAGGTTCGAAGGCCACGTCCAGGGGGAGCATCACCGGCAGATCGGCTTCCGGCACCGGTACGATACCGCAACGGTCGCAATAGACGATCGGAATAGGAGCGCCCCAATAGCGCTGCCGGGAGATCAGCCAGTCCCGCAGCCGGTAATTGACCTGTTCCTGCCCCTTGCCCTGCCTGGCCAGCAGCTCGATAATCCGCAGTTTGGCCACCTCGCAGTCCAGGCCGTCGAACTCCCCGGAATTGACCATCACTCCGGGATCAGCGCAGGCCTCGGTCATCACCCGGTCATCCAGGTTCCGCCCCAGCGGCTGGATCACCACCCGCACCGGCAACCGGTACTTGCGGGCAAAATCCAGGTCGCGCTGGTCGTGGGCCGGCACGCCCATCACGGCGCCCGTGCCATACTCCAGCAGCACGTAGTTGGCCACCCAGATCGGGACTCGCTCCCCGGTCAGAGGATGAAGGGCATAGGCTCCGGTGAAGACTCCCTCCTTCTCGGTCTCGGTGGAAGTTCGATCGATCTCGCTCTGAACCTTCACCCGGTCAACAAACGCCCGCAGGGCGGCGTTCTCCGGCTGCCGCTCCAGCAATTGTTCCACGAAAGGATGCTCGGGCGCCAGCACCATGTAGGTGACCCCGTAGATAGTATCCGGACGGGTGGTGAACACCGGCAGCAGTGTCCCGTCCTCTGCCTGGAACCGCACCTCCGCCCCGGTGCTCTTGCCGATCCAGTTCTCCTGCATGATACGCACCTTTTCCGGCCAGCCCTGAAGCTTATCGAGGTCTTGGAGCAGCCGGTCCGCATAGGCGGTGATCCGGAAGAACCACTGGCTCAGGTTTTTCTTGGTGACCAACGTATCGCAGCGTTCGCAGCGGCCGCCCACCACCTGTTCGTTGGCCAGCACCGTGGCACAGGAGGGGCACCAGTTCACCGCCGCCTGTTTCCGGTAGGCCAGGCCCCGGTGATAGAGCTGCAGGAACAGCCACTCGGTCCAGCGGTAGTAGCCGGGATGGCAGGTGGCCACCTCCCGTGACCAGTCATAGCTGACCCCCATGCTTTTCAACTGACGCCGCATGTTGTTGATGTTGTCACGGGTCCATCTGGAGGGATGGATGCCGTGCTTGATGGCGGCATTTTCCGCCGGGAGCCCGAACGCATCCCAGCCCATCGGGTGCAGTACCGCCAGGCCCTGCATCGTGTGGTAGCGCGCTACCACGTCTCCGATGGCGTAGTTGCGTACGTGACCCATGTGCAGATTGCCTGAGGGATAGGGAAACATCTCCAGACAATAGAACTTCTGCCGGGACGAGTCCTCCTTCACCTGGAAGGCATTGGCCTGCTCCCAGCGCTGTTGCCATTTCTTTTCGGCCTGTCGAAAATTGTACCTGCTGTCCACTGTTCATCCTCCCTGTACATCAACGCGATGCGCCAAGTGCGTTTATTGTCCGTGCCCCGGAACAGCTTCATTTTCCAAATTCCGGGCATAACCAAAAGCTCCCGCCCTTGCATAGGGACGGGAGCTAAACTTTCCCGCGGTACCACCCGATTTGGCATATTAATTGGTGGAGCTGGTGGGAGTCGAACCCACGACCTCTTCCATGCCAAGGAAGCGCGCTCCCACTGCGCCACAGCCCCACATATTTGCCCACTTCAGATCAGTTAACGCCTGCAACGGCACAAGCTCTTCACTTGCGCTGCTCCCGGGCGAGTTCAACCCCTCGGTGGCCCCGGCTCGCACCCCGTTACGCCGGTTCTCTGAAGGCCTCCCATGCAGGGTCTACTACTCCCGTTCCTTGCATTTATCCAAAGTATTTAACTCTCTTCTGATAGGCCAAAGCTAATTATATTGAATTCCACTGCCGCTGTCAACATGATGTTATAAAGAGATTTGATCCGTCATCATCCCGATTTCAATCTGCGCACATCGAAAAGTCGCCCGGTCTTTGCCTGATTCAGAGGACTACCTTGGCGTCTCCCCAGAGGCGTTCGAGATCATAGAACTGCCGGGTTTCTACATTGAATATGTGCACTACCACATCACCGCAGTCCAGCAATACCCAGCCGGACTCCGGCACTCCCTGCCGGCGCAGGTAGGAACGCCCGGCCTGCTCCAGTTCATCCTGAACAGATCGGGTAATAGCGGTGATCTGAGGAATATTGCGGCCGCTGCAGATCACAAAAAAGTCCGCCGCCGGAAACACCCCGGTCATATCCAACACCCGTACATCAGCGGCATTTTTAGCTGTAGCCGCTTCCCCAGCCAGCAAGGCCAGTTCCCGGCCTTCGATCAAAATTACTCATCCTCTCTGGAGTTCATCTCTTATCGAGAAAATAATTCCATGCCGCCACAGTCTGCGGGTGTATCAGCTTGCCTGTTTTTAATAGATAACGGATGGAAAAAGCCAGAGCTAAACGCAACGCCTGGTCGAGGTCATCCGGCGCCACCATCCGCAGCTTCTTGGCAATCGGGCAATTCCGGCCCTCGGCGATCAGATCGGCCAGGTAGATAATCTTGGCCAGTTGGTCCATGCCCGGGGCGGCCACAGTGTGCGTCTCGATCGCCCGCAGCACGCTCAGGCTCTCTACTCCCAACTCTGACCGGACAAGGATGGCGCCCACGGGTCCATGCAACAGCACTGGAACCCGGCGCTCAAGCTCATAACGAATCAAGCCCCGGGACTCGGCGATCTGCAGCAACTCCTCCGCCGCCAGTTCGCGGGCGTAATCATGCAGCAATCCGGCCGTCTCCGCCTCCCGGCGGTCGCCGCCATGCAACTCCGCAAGTTCGGCGGCGCAGGCAGCCACTGCCAGAACATGCTCATATCGTTCCGGTGTCATCCGCCTACTGGCGGCAACCGTATATGGTGAACCGATGGCGTTCATCTTCCCTCGAAAGCTATTGGCGCGGTTTGGCTTCGTTGACTGTCAGGATGCGCCCCTGAAAATCGGCGCCGTTGAGGGCCTCGATGATCTTTTCGGCGTCCTCGTCGTTCACCTCAACAAAACCGAACCCCCTTGACCGGCCGGTGTCCCGGTCAACGATGATCCTGCTGTTGACCACACCGCCGTAGTTGCCGAAGAAGCTGTTGAGCTCATCAGCGTCCGTGCGCCACGGCAGATTGCCGACGTATAAGGTACGTGTCAAATTCCCTTCACCTCTGTAATTTAATTCAAGTGTAGTATGCGGTGGTACAGATCCGAATATACTTCACCGCCTACACGTGAGGGCTGTTTGGCCGTTGGCCATAAGTCGTTTGGAAACCAAGTCATAGTTTGCCGGTCATTGGATCAATCAGCCTTTGGCCGATCAAGTTCCAGCCGCAAGCCCGCCGCTAACTACCATCTTGGTAGAGCCTGCTCTTTATTATATAAGCCTCGACGGCTTCTGGTAACAGGTACTTGATGGAGGCGTTCCGCTTGATACGGCCCCGGATATCGCTGGATGAGATGCTGAGCACGGGAATCTCCAGCACGGAGACAGCCCCGGAGAAATACTCTCCCAGCAAGGCATGGAGTTGGCCCAAGTCATAACCGGGCCGGGTGGCGGCGATAAACCGGCACATGGCCAGCAACTCCTCAGGCTGCTTCCAACCGAATATTTCCAGGATGGCGTCTGCTCCAGTGATAAAAAACAACTCTGTTCCAGCTCCGTATAGATCGCGAAACGCCCGCACCGTATCCACCGTATAGGAACAGCCGCTTCTCTGGTATTCCAGGATCGATACCTCAAAAAACGGGTTGGTGGCGGTGGCCAATACAGCCATCAGATAGCGGTGCCAGAAATTGGATACGCCGCCCTGACGTTTGTGGGGAGGACGGCCGGATGGCACGAATACGACACTCTGCAGGCCAAACTGTTCCCTGGCCGCCTCCGCCGTCACCAGGTGCCCGTAGTGCACCGGGTCAAACGTTCCCCCCATGATCCCGACGCGCTGCCCGTTCATCTGCCCAGCACTCCGCCTTGCCACGATGATTGTTTCGGCATGTTGTCTCCAAATGTTCCTCAGGATCCGGGTTCCACGACTACCGGCCGGATCGCCACCAGCCTGGCAGGGAACACCACCGCATCTTTAGCATATACAGGCACGGGCAAAAAATCCGCAAATCATACAGATTACTTCTGATCTGTTGTTAATTCTAACTAGTGATGAAAAATTCCTGCCATAATTAAGAAACTTGGGGGAAAAATAAAGAGAGAAAGGACTGATACCAACCCATGCAGATAAGCAAACGTATTTTTCGCACCAAACCAATCTCCGAACCGCTGGATGATGGCAAACACCAAGGGCTCAAACGGGTGCTTAACGGACGGGACTTGATCGCCATGGGTCTGGGCGCCATCATCGGAACCGGCATCTTCGTGCTGAGCGGGGTGGCCGCCGCCCGCTACGCCGGCCCCGGCGTGATCCTGTCCTTCGTGTTGAGCGGAATCACCGCCGCCCTGGCCGCCCTGGTCTATGCCGAGCTGACTGCCATGTTCCCGGCAGCGGGGAGTGCCTATACCTACACCTACACCGCCCTCGGTGAGATCATCGCCTGGCTGATCGGTTGGAACTTGGTGTTGGAATACACGGTAGCTTCTGCCGCGGTCGCCCTGGGCTGGAGCGGCTATATGCTCGATCTGTTGAAGCCGCTGGGTGTCAAGCTTCCGGTCCTACTCACCGCCTCTCCCTTTAACGGAGGGGCGATCAACCTGCTGCCATTGCTGATCATCGCCGTGATCACCTATGCTGTTACCGCCGGCACCAAGGAAAGCAACCAGGTGAACAAGATCGTGGTGATCATGAAACTGGCCGCCATCGGCCTGTTTCTGGCCCTGGGCTGCTCCCGCTTTAATATTGCCAACTGGCATCCTTTCCTGCCTTTTGGAGTGACCGGGATCTTCCGGGGCGCCAGCATCATCTTTTTTGCCTATATCGGCTTTGATGCCGTAGCCACCGCCGCCGAAGAGGTGCGCAATCCCAAACGCGATCTCCCGGTGGGCATCATCGGCGCCCTGTCGATCTCCACTATCCTCTACCTGGCGGTAGCCGTAGTGTTGACCGGGATGGTACGATACAACCTCCTGGACACCTCCTCCCCGGTCACCACCGCCCTGATCCTGCGGGGGTTGCCCTGGGCCGCCGCCCTGGTCTCGGTGGGCGCCATGGCCGGTCTCACCAGCGTTTTACTGGTGAGTTTTTTTGCCCAGAGCCGTATCCTCTTCGCCATGTCCCGGGACGGACTGCTGCCGCCGATCTTCTCCCGGCTGCACCCACGCTGGCAGACACCGGTCTTCAGCGTGCTGGCGGTCAGCATCGTGTCCGCCCTCCTGAGCAGCCTGCTGCCCATCTACCTGATCGCCGAACTGGCCAACATCGGCACACTGTCGGCCTTTGCCATGGTCTCCATCGGGGTGGTCGTGCTGCGTCATGTACAGCCGGATCTACCAAGGCCGTTCAGAGTTCCCCTGGTGCCATACCTGCCGCTGCTCAGCTTCGCCGCCTCGGTCTATCTGATGATCAATCTGCCGGTGCTCACCTGGTACCGTTTCCTGGCCTGGCTGGTGTTAGGGCTGGTGATCTACTTCACCTACAGCATCAATCACAGCCGGGCAGCCCATACCACCTTCTTCACCGTCGGCATGCGGACGACTCCCCAGCCCGCCTTCAAACGCCAACCAAATCCCCCTCGAAAAAACTGAGGGTCCCGGATGAGCCGGGACCCTCAGACGAAGCATTAAAAACATTCAAACGAGATCATTCGCGGATAATATTTTTATCCTTCAGGATCACGTCATGCGCCCCGCCTTCGATGATGCTGGTCGATGAGACCAGGGTCAATCTGGCATGGCTGTTAAGCTCGGCAAGGGATCTGGCGCCGCAGTTGCACATGGTCGACCTGATCTTTTCCATGGTGATCTCCAGGCTGTCTTTCAACAGGCCGGCATAAGGCACATAGGAGTCGACCCCCTCCTCGAACTCCAGCCCCTCACCGCCGCCAAAATCGTAGCGCTGCCAGTTGCGCGCCCGATTCGATCCCTCTCCCCAGTATTCCTTGACGAAGTTGTTGCCAATTCTCAATTTCAGGGTGGGGCTCTCGTCAAACCTGGCGAAATACCGGCCCATCATCACAAAGTTCGCTCCCATGGCCAGGGCCAGTGTGATGTGGTAATCATGCACAATACCTCCGTCCGAACAGATGGGGATATAGACTCCGGTCTTGGCAAAATACTCGTCCCTGGCAGCCGCTACTTCGATCAGGGCGGTGGCCTGACCCCTGCCGATCCCCTTCTGTTCCCTCGTGATACAGATCGAGCCTCCTCCGATACCCACCTTGATGAAGTCGGCCCCTGATTCCACGAGATACATGAAGCCTTCCCGGTCGACCACGTTCCCGGCGCCGATCTTGACCGTATCGCCGTAGCGCTCCCTGATCCAGGTAAGAGTCTGGCGCTGCCACTCAGTATAGCCATCGGAAGAATCGATGCAGAGGATATCCGCTCCGGCCGCCACCAGGGCGGGCACTCTCTCCTGATAGTCTCTGGAATTGATCCCGGCGCCGACCATCAGGCTCTTGTTTTTATCCAACAATTCATGGGGATTTTCTTTATGATAGTCATAATCTTTCCGGAACACGAGATACAGGAGGTTCTGCTGGCCATCGACGATGGGCAGGCAGTTCAGCTTGTGCTCCCAGATGATGTCGTTGGCTTCGGCCAGACTGACATCTTTGTGGCCATAGATCAGCGAGGAAAACGGAGTCATGGTATCCCTGACCTTCTGGTCCAAGGAGCATCTGCTCAGCCGGTAATCCCTGCTGGTGACAATGCCCAGCAGCCTGCCCGCGGGCGAACCGTCACCGGTCACGGCGATGGTGGAATGCCCGGTCTTGGCCTTGATGTCCAGGATGTCTCTCAGGGTATCATCCGGCTTCAGGTTGGCGTCGCTGACCACAAAACCGGCCTTGTATTTTTTCACTTTGCGAACCATGCCGGCTTCCTGCTCAATCGGTTGTGAGGTGTAGATGAAAGAGATGCCTCCGCATCTGGCCAGCGCAATCGCCATATTATGATCAGAAACTGACTGCATGATCGCTGAGACTACCGGAATGTTGAGCTGAAGCTGCGGCTGCTCGTCCCTTTTAAATCTCACCAGGGGCGTTTTTAAGCAGACCTCTTCCGGCAGGCAATCCTGCCTGGTCAGGTTGGGGATGAGCAGATATTCGCTGAAGGTTCTCGATGGTTCATTAAAGAAGTATGCCATGGCAGATTACCCCCCTCATTGCCTATTTAGCTGCGAATCTGGCCGTCCCCGTAGATGATATACTTGATCGTAGTCATCTCCTCCAGGCCCATGGGACCACGGGCATGCATCTTCTGGGTGCTGATGCCGATCTCCGCCCCGAACCCGAACTGATAGCCATCAGTGAAGCGGGTCGAGGCGTTGACAAAGACCGCCGCCGCGTCCACCCGCTGCAGGAAAGCCCTGGCCTTGGCGTAGCTGCCGGTGATAATCGCCTCGGAGTGCTTGGTGCCATATGTATTGATGTGGTGGATCGCCTCTTCCAGGTCGTCCACCACCCGGACCGCCAGGATCAGGCCGAGGTACTCGGTCTTCCAGTCCTCCTCGGTAGCTGGGACCGCATCAGGCAGGATCTCCAGAGTCCGGGGACAGCCCCGCAACTCCACACCCCGCGCCTGCAGGGCCGCAGCTGCCCGCGGCAGGAAGACCGGCGCCACTCCGGCATGCACCAGCAAGGTCTCCATGGCGTTGCAGACGCCAGGGCGCTGGGTCTTGGCGTTGATCACGATCCGCTCCGCCATCTCCAGGTCTGCGTCCTCTTCCACGTAAGTGTGGCAGTTGCCGATCCCAGTCTCCAGCACCGGCACCGTGGCATTCTGTACCACTGTTTGGATCAGCCCGGCGCCGCCCCGGGGGATCAGCACGTCGATGTATTCGTTCATCCTGAGCATGATGTTGACTGCTTCCCGATCGGTCGTGCTTACCAGCTGGATCGTCCCCGGTGGCAGTCCGGCGCCGGTGGCAGCGTTGCTGATTACCTGGGCAATCGCCTGGTTGGAGTTGAAGGCCTCGGAGCCGCCCCTCAGAATCACCGCGTTCCCGGCCTTCAGACAGAGACCGGCGGCATCGACCGTTACGTTCGGCCGGGCCTCGTAGATCATGCCGATCACCCCCAGGGGCACCCGCATTTTCCCGATCTGCAACCCGTTCGGGCGGGTCCACATCCGGACCACCTCGCCGACCGGATCCGGTAAGGCCACCAGAGCCCGCAACCCGGCCGCCATCTCCTCAATCCGGTCTTGGGTCAATAGCAGGCGGTCAAGCAACGCATTGCTCAGTCCCTTGTTCCGGGCCGCCTCCATATCTCTGACGTTGGCTTCCAGAATGATGGCAGACCGCTCCTCCAGACTTCTGGCCATGGCCTGCAGGGCACCGTTCTTATCGCTGGTCGACAGCACGGCCAGCTTTAAAGCTGCGTCCTTAGCCCTGGCGCCCATCTGCATCAGTTCTTCCGTAAGCATCCTTCCCACCCCCATGATTGCCTCTCTGGATTGTTCATAACCGAATGCGCTGGCTGCATTAGCGCCGGTTCCTTCGCAAAAGATGTTCTGCTAAACCATAGATTCTCATGATTATACCACTGACTCTCCGGTTACAATGGTCAAATTATCCCGGTGAATCACTTCATCATAGTCGTGGTAGCCGATTATTCCCCTGATCTCAGCGCTTTTATGCCCCTTGATCAGGTTTATCGCCCCGGATGAATAGTTGCTGATCCCCCGTCCCAGCTCACGCCCGGACTGATCGGCCACACCGACCACGGTTCCGGCCGCAAACTCCCCATCCACCCGAAGAATGCCGCTGGGCAGCAGGCTCTTGCCCTTGTCCAGGAGGGCGCCGACAGCACCCTGATCTACGTAAATCCACCCCTGGACCGGGGAACTGAAAGCGATCCAGTGCTTGCGAGACTGCATGCGGCCAGTGCCCGGCGTGAACAGGGTACCGGCCATCTCCCCGCCCAGTACTCGCTGAATATTGCCTGCCTTCAAACCGCTGGCAATCACCAGGGGAATTCCCGCAGTCATTGCTATTCGGGCCGCCTTGAGCTTGGTCTCCATGCCGCCGGTGGCCAGGGCCGAACCCCGACCTCCGGCCAGAGCCTCAATCTCCGGCGTGATCTCGACGATCTCCGGTAGCAATTCTCCACCCTTGCCCTGACTAGGATCCATAGTGTAAAAACCGTCCAGGTCGGTGAGCAGGATCACCAGGTCAGCATCTACCAGACAGGCCACGTGAGCAGCCAGTGTATCGTTGTCTCCGAACCGGATCTCCTCTACGGCTACGGTGTCGTTCTCGTTGACTACCGGTACGACACCCTGGTTGAGCAGCGCCTCAAAGGTGTAGTGGGCATTCAGATAGCGCTCCCGGTCCATAATATCCTGGCGCGTCAATAGGACCTGGGCAATGGTGATCCCTAGCGGCCGGAAAAAAGCTTCGTACTGTTGCATCAGGACACACTGGCCAACGGCTGCGGCAGCCTGCTTCTCCGGGATGGTGCGGGGCCTTCGGGCCAGTCCCAGGCGACCGACGCCAGCTCCGATCGCTCCGGAACTCACCACTACCAGTTGCCGCTCCTGGCGCAACCAGGCCAGATCCCCGACCAGACTCTCCATTCGGCCAAGATTGAACTGCCCCTTGACACCACACAAGAGTCTCGTTCCCAGCTTCACCACGACCCGGCGTGCCTGGGGCAGGCCATTGCGACCGCTGATCGGTGACTGTTTCATTATGTCCTCCGTGTTCAGGTTTGCTTTATTGCCCCCGGTCTGTCCACTCGAACTCGAATTCCTTGATTTTTACGATGTCACCCTGCTTGATTCCACTTGCCTGCAGGGCGCCATCCAGGCCGATACGCCGCATGGTATGCTGGATGTAGCGCAGGGCGGCAGGATTGTTCGGGTCGAAACGGGACACCAGGCGTTCCATTCCCTTGCCAGACACTCGCCAGGCGTCGTTCTCTTCAACTATGGTAAACCCGGCCTCCTCCGGCGCGGCCTTGATCACCAGCAAATCCGGATCATCAGGAGTCTTCAGGATAACTGGCGGATGTTCGTCAAGAAGCCGGCAGACATCCAGCAGTAATTGATCGATCCCCTCGCCGGTGGCAGCGGAGACCGGGTACACCGGTACCTCCGGCCATTCCTGACGCAATAGGGGAAGATTTTCCCGGGCTGCCGGCAGATCGATCTTATTGGCGGCAATTACCTGTGGCCGGCCAGCCAATTCCGGGTTGTAGAGCTGCAGTTCCTGGTTGATCACCCGGATGTCCTCCCGGGGATCGCGACCCTCGGTGCCGGCGGCATCCACCATATGCACCAGCACTCTGGTGCGCTCTGCATGCCTCAAAAACCGGTGGCCGAGGCCGGTTCCGGTATGAGCACCCTCGATCAGGCCAGGTAAGTCGGCAACCACAAAACTTCGGCCCTCACCGATGCGCACCAACCCGAGGTTGGGCTCCAGCGTGGTGAAGGGATATGCTGCCACTTTCGGTTCAGCCGCTGAAATGCGACGAAGCAAACTGGATTTTCCGGCGTTGGGCCACCCCACCAGACCTACGTCCGCCAGCAACTTCAACTCCAACTCCAGGGTGCGCTCCTCACCCGGGTCTCCATTTTCTGCAAAGTGGGGCGCCTGGTCCTCCGGTGTGCTGAAATGGGTATTGCCCCGGCCGCCGCGACCGCCTTTAGCTGCCGCCACCTGTTGGCCAGGCCTGGTCAGATCGGCCAGGATACCGGCGCCCACTTCTCTGATCACCGTTCCCGGAGGCACTCTCAGCAACAGGTCCTCCCCATTCTTGCCGTGCTGGTTCTTGCCATGGCCATGTTCTCCCCGCTCCGCCCGGTAGTGCTTCTGGTAGTGGAAATCGATCAGGGTGTTCAGGTTGGGGTCAACCACCAGCATCACGTTGCCGCCCCGGCCACCGTCACCGCCGTTGGGGCCACCGTTGGGAATGTACTTCTCACGCCGGAAAGAGGCTGAACCATTGCCACCGTCTCCTGCTTTTACGTAGATCTTGACGTAATCGTAGAGCATCGCTCAACCTCACAATCATAGACCAATATATTCCCGCACATTTTGCTGATCACATTATTGCTTATTGCTGCCATAAAAACAACTTCCCCAGAGTGTAGCTGAGGAAGTTGACTTTTCCATACCTATTTGGACTCAGGCCTGGGCCGCCTCCGGGTTGATGCTAACCTCTTTGCGGTCTCTGCCCTTAGTCTGGAACTTTACATAGCCATCAGCCAGCGCAAACAGGGTATCGTCCCGCCCCTTACCGACGTTCCAGCCCGGATGAATGCGGGTACCCCGCTGGCGGACGATAATGTTGCCGGCGCTCACAAATTGCCCGGCATGCTTCTTGACGCCTAGCCGCTTACCTTCACTGTCACGGCCGTTCCGGGAACTGCCGACTCCTTTTTTATGAGCCATGACGCCACCTCCTAACCTAAAATAACTAAGTCTGATCCGCCCATCACTGCAGTCTGTAACTCCAACCTATCCAAGCACCGGTTTTGCTGTTATTCAGCCCCGGCAACCGCCGCTTCTCCGGTGTCGGCAACCGCCTGCCCGCTGCTAAAGCCGGGACAGACGATCTCTTTGACTAGAATCTCCGTAAACAATTGGCGGTGTCCGTTCTTACGCCGGTAGTTCTTCTTGGCCTTATACTTAAAGACGATGATCTTATGGGCCTTACCCTGCTGGAGCACCAGCCCCACTACTTTGGCCCCTTCGATCAGAGGAGTGCCGACAATCGTGTTGGTTTCATCGCCAACAGCCAAAACATGATCAAGAGTGACCTGTTCGCCCTGGGCAACGTCCAGTTTTTCCACCCTTAAAACCTTACCTGGTTCAATTTTGTGTTGTTTTCCGCCTGTCTCCAAAACTGCGAACAAACTTTTTCCTCCTTCCGCTAGAGCTTCGGGTGGCACAATTTAGTCGTTGGCTGCCGGTCGTTGGCCGTTGGATTTTGCATGATGGTCTGCTTTGCAGTACTATGCTTTTCCCAACGGCTAACCACTAACAACTGACCACTACTTTATGCGCTTGAATACCCGCCCCACGCGTATCTTGGCCTAAACTAAGGCCACATGCAATTTTAGCACCTGCACACAAGCGCTGTCAAGGCAATCCTACCCATCACTGTTGATCATATCAAGCTCGAAGCGACGCATCGATAATAGATTGCGCCGCTCTCTTTGCCTGGTCAAAACCAGTAATTGTTATTCATCACAGGATGGATCGCGGGTACCGGGGATGTTGAGGATACGGGCCTTGGCATAGGTGCGAAAAACCTTAAGGATTTCCACGTAGACCGACTTGCCTACCTGGGCGCCGCCTTCATCCACGTCGATGACGAATCCCTGAACCCGGGCGATTCCATTAGACGGGTGCGAACTATGGGCCTCCTCGATCTTCAAATTGAGGACCTGTGTCGGGCGCACGGGCGCCGCCAGGGTGGCGATCTCCTCCTGGCTGTGTAATGGCCGCATCTGCACGTCTTCCAGATGCGATGCCTCGCTTCCCTTGACAATGATCTGCTTCCCAATCTCCTGCTCCAGAGCCCGCAGATGGCTACCTCCGCCACCGATCAGAAAGGCGGCCACGCCAGGGTTGACCTCCACCAGGACTGCGGGAGCAATGCTGGTTTTGGAGAACTCCCGGAGATCCTGGCAGGTTTTCAGCCCCACAGTCTCTTCGGAAAGCACCCGGCCTTTGCCTTCGCAGTATGGACAGAGCCGTTCCAATAGGCTGCTGAGGCTCGGCCTGACCTTCTTTCTGGTCATCTCCACCAGCCCGAGGTGCGTCAGGCCTAGGACATAGGTTCTAGTCTTATCCCGCTTCAGTTCATCCTCTAAACGCCTGAGAATTTCTGCCCGGTGCTCTGCGACCTCCATATCGATAAAATCTACGACAATAATGCCGCCCAGATTCCGGAGCCGCACCTGGCGCACTATCTCCGGAATTGCTTCCAGGTTCGTACGAAACACGGTGTCGGCAAAATTCTTGCTCCCGGTATACTTTCCGGTATTAACATCGATCACTGTCAGGGCCTCGGTTTCATCGATCACCAGGTAGCCTCCGCTGCGCAGCCATACTTTCGGGCGCAGCGCCCGGGTCACCTCCTGATCGATGCCGTACTCTTCCCAGAGATCGGATTCCATCAACTGCACCTTGCGGCGGAAGCTCTGAGCATCAGAGCCCAATAACTCCAAGATCCGGTCATAGGTCTCGGAGCTATTGACAACTAGGCGGTCGATCTCCTCTCCCACCAGGTCCCGCAGCACCCAGGAAACCAGTTCCAGGTCCTGATACAACAGAGCCGGAGCCGAATAGCGGGCGGTCTTCTCCTTGGTCCGCTTCCAAAGATCATGGAGAGCGGCCACATCTTCCGCCAGTTCATCACGGCTGACTCCCTCGGCTACAGTGCGTACAATCAAACCGCTGCCAGGGATGCGCACTTCATCGGCCAGGCCTTTCAAACGATCCCGCTCCCGCTCGGAGGTGATACGGCGGGAGATCCCGATACAGACCAGATCCGGAAGCAGCACCACGTAACGGCCAGGCAAGGTTAGCTGGGTGGTCACCCGCGCCCCTTTAGTCCCGAAGGGTTCCTTGACCACCTGCACCAGAATTTCCTCACCTTCCCGAAGCAGGTTCTGGATGGGCAGGCTCTCATGCTTGCCGGGTACTGTGTGCACATCCTCCACATATAGGAAGGCGTTGCGCTCCAGACCTATATTGACAAAGGCCGCCTGCATGCCCGGCAAAACGTTTTCGATTCTTCCTTTATAGATGTTTCCGGCCAGGCGCATCTGAAATGAGCGCTCCAGGTAGACCTCTACCAGGCGCCGCTTTTCCAGCACCGCCACCTTGGTTTCTTCTTTGGTCACCTGAATCAATATCTCTTTTAGCATGGTCTTCTTTCCTTCGCTTTTTATAGAAAACTTGGCTTTCGCTAAGCGCACCGGGGTGCCCACCCAGAGGGTGCCCGGCAGGCGAAAGCCTTAGTCACGCTTATATTTGTTTCCTTAAATAATGTTTATCAAGCAAGTATTTATAAGAAATCAGGCCTCCCAGAGCTGTTTCCGCTCGCCGATGGGATTGACGAAGCCGCCGTTATGGCGCAATAACGCCATCCTGGTAACCCGGGCGGGTTCGAAGCACCCAGCTGTGGCCGCCAGCGAAAACAGCGTTTCCACCAAACCTCGTAGCGACACAGCCCCACCACCGAGTTCCACCAGCAGATCCAGGATCAGACCATCCTCTGCTGCAGCCAGGCGGCAAGCCGCCAAGGCAGACCTGGCATCGAACAGCTTGCCATCCTTGGGACGCTGGTAGTAAATTGGCAGATCGTCACCCACCAACCGGTCTACAGTCTGCTGCCAGGCGTCAACGTTCTGTCCTGCCGGCAGGGCCAGGCGGTACCAGGCGCAGTTGACCATCTTACCAAGACCGGGCGCTGATGGTGGCAGTTCCAGCAGGCACCTGATCTCGATACCCGGGGGAAACTGCTGCGCAATCGCCGACAGACACTCTGCGAGCGGCAGGCCGGTGACCAGGTCCATATCCAGATACTCCCGCATACCCGCCACCCCAACACCCAGGGATGGGCCATAGGAGAGTTTGGGATGGGGGTTGAAGCCCTGGCTAAAGACCAGCGGCAGCCCGGAACGTCGCAGCGCACGAATAAAGGTGCGAATCAGTTCCAGGTGCGACAGCCACCTGGCGCTATTCTTTTTAGAGTATTCAATCCTGTATTCTGGCATCGATCTCGCCCTCTGCCGATAAATTCTTAAATATTCGGCGGGAGTTAAGTTAGTTATGTCAACTTGCCAGACAAATTCGATGGCGCCTTTTTGACAAGTTGCGGCTCTACTTCTAGGGCAGGGCAAACCCCACAGCCCTCGCAGGAGGCCCGGCGACAATCGGGGGTGGCCACTCCGGCCAGTGCCCGCCGGTGCTCCCGAATCAGGAATTCCCTGTCGATGCCCGCATCGATCAGGTTCCAGGGCAGCACCTCCTCGTAAGCCAGCTTACGTGCGGCATAGAACTCCGGGTCCAAATCCACCGCCCGGAAACTCTCCTGCCACCGGTCAAAATGAAAGTGTTCCGTCCAGCCATCAAACCGGCAGCCCCGGCGCCAGGCTTCCACCAAAACACCTGCCAGCCTGCGGTCGCCCCTGGCCAGCACCGCCTCTAGAAAACTCGTGCCGATGTCATGCCAGTGGTAATCGGCGCCGCTGTTTCGCACCAGGTCCCGCAGGAAGGCATGACGCTCCGCCAGCAACGGCCGGGGCAGTTGCCCCTCCCATTGAAAGGGTGTATGGGCCTTGGGAACGAAGGATGAGGCGCTGACCGAGATGCGCAGCTTGTGTTTACCCCTGGCGGCACTGCGCCCGGTCTGGCGCACTTTGCGCACCAGGTCGCCGATCCCCTCCAGGTCGGCCTGTTCCTCGGTGGGCAGCCCCACCATAAAATAGAGCTTGATCGCTGACCAACCTGCCGCTGTAGCAGCCGCCACCGCATCCAGGAGATCGGCCTCGGTAACCCCCTTGTTGATCACGTCCCGCAGACGCTGAGTGCCCGCCTCCGGCGCCAGGGTCAAACTCGTCCGCCGGCCCCCGGGCAACTGCCGGGCAACATCCACGCTGAAGGAATCGACCCGCAGGGACGGCAGGGAGATTCCCGTCCGGGACCGGGCACACCGGTCCCGCAAGGGTTGCAACAAACCGTCCAGATCGCTGTAATCCAAACTGCTCAAAGAAACCAGCGAAAGCTCTTCGTAGCCGGTGTTGTCGATGATCTCCCCGGCCTGCCGATGCAGGTTTCCGGTATGGCGCTCCCGCACCGGGCGGTAAATCATCCCCGCCTGGCAGAACCGGCAACCCCGGGTACAGCCCCGGAAAAGCTCCAGCATTCCCCGCTCGTGCACCGCCTCCACCAGGGGCACCACGGGCGCCGTGGGATAGTAAACAGTATCCAGATCCGGCACCAGTCTACGCCGCACCTGGCTTGGCGTATCAGGGCACAGGCCGGTGAAGCCCTGCACCCTTCCCTCCCTATTATATTCTACGCTGTAGCAGGAGGGGATGTAGACACCGGGAATCCCAGCCAGTTTCTTTAAGATATCGCCGCGCTCCCACCGGGTGTTATCCAGCTTGATCTGCCTGATCGCTGCCAGTATCTCCGGCAGCGCCTCCTCTCCCTCCCCGATCACGAAGGCGTCGATAAAGGGCGCCAGGGGCTCCGGGTTGGCAGCCACGGGGCCGCCGGCGATCACCAGGGGGTCAAAAGCTGAGCGCTCACTAGCCAACAGGCTGATACCAGCTAGGTCGATCATATTCAGGATATTGGTAAAGGTCAATTCATACTGCAGGGTGAAGCCCAGGATATCAAAATCCCTCAGTGGACGGTGCGACTCCAGACTGAACAGGGGCAGGCCACGCCTCCGCAGTTCGGCCTCGAGATCCGGGGCTGGAGCAAAGACCCTCTCCATCAGGTAGTCTGGGTAGGTATTGACCAAGCCGTAGAGGATCTGCAGGCCGAGGTGAGACATCCCTACTTCGTACAGATCGGGAAAGGCAAAAGCCATTCTCACAGACGCCCCATCCCAATCTTTGTGAACCGTATTCCACTCGCTGCCCAGATAGCGGGCCGGTTTTTCCAGGTGCGACAGGATGTCGTCGAGCACGAACTGTTCCATGGTCTTGTCTCCCCATTTTTTGTATACCCACCACCCTATTTTACCATTCTTGGAGAAAACAAATCACTCGAACAGCAAAAAACGGCCGCGACCGTCAGCGCTAACTACTGCTACGGCTCAAGCCGCGCTTTTTACTGCCATTCCGTGGCTTCGGGTCAGGTCTGCTTCTGTTGCAGACGTTGCACCGGATCCACCAGTTGATCGCCGTCCTTCATTTCAAAGTGCAGGAATGTTGACTCCGTTGCGCCAAGCACCTGTCCCTGCGCTACTTGTTGACCGGACTGCACCCCTACTGCGCCCATCCGGCCATATAAGCTGGACAACTGGTCGCTATGATCGACCACCACCACCGTTCCCAGATTCGAGTCCTTGACCACCCGGTTCACCTTTCCGGGCAGCACCACCCGCACCTCAGAACCTTTGGCCACCACAAGTTCCACCCCTGTCGAGAACCGCGGCCAGCCATCGCTTCCCTTCTGCCAGCCAAAACCTCTGGCAAGTTGACCGGCGGCCGGGAGCCCCGGCCGCTGAACCGCATCTCCCCCCTGAGGGATCGGGGTTCCCACCTGAACGTCCAATCCCCTCTTGAGGCCGAGCCAGCCGCTCACCTGATCGACAACCGGGGACCAGTTGAGGCGACTCAGTTCGTAATTGGTGTCCAGCACATAGGCTACCCCGTTGCGCGCCAACTGCCCCACTGTTCCCCCGGTCAACACCAGTACCCAGGCCAGGACGAAGATAGCCAGAGCTGTCAGCAACCGGTAGATCAGATCCTTGCCCCTGCGCAACGCGTAGAGATAGCGCCTTGCCAATGCTTCTCCCCGTATCATGGCGACCACTCCCCAGTTTTTCTTAATTCTTATATATGGCCGCAGATGGATAAATATGAGGAAAATATTTCCCTTTTAGTACATTGTTCACAGGTTTCCGGTTATCAGAAAAAATGCAGGGGATGGACCAGGATTGGCCACCCCCTCTTTAATTAATTAAATATAATCCGTTGGCCGGTGCAGAAGTCAGAACAGCATCAGCTCATGCCGCAGATAGACGTTCAGGACCAGCCCCACGGCGATCATATTGGTCAGCATGAAGCTGCCCCCATAACTCATGAAGGGCAACGGTATGCCGGTGATCGGCATGATCCCGACGGTCATGCCGATATTCTCCAAGATGTGGAACAGCCACATACAGATGATGCCGCCAATTATCAGTCTTCCAAAGCTATCCCGGGATTTAAAAGCCATGGACAGCGTCCTGGTGATCAGGTTGTAATAGAGGATCAACAGGATGCCCGCTCCCAGGAAGCCGAGCTCCTCGCCGATTACGGAGAAGATGAAGTCGGTGTGGGGTTCGGGCAGGAAGTTCAATTGCACCTGGGTCCCGCGGTACAGGCCCTTGCCCCACAACCCACCGGAACCGATGGCCACCAGGGACTGGATGATGTGATAGCCATCCCTCGTGGGATCGGAGTAAGGGTCGAGAAACACCGTCAGGCGGGATATCTGGTAATCCTTCAGAGGTAGGGGCATGTGCAGCGGGGAGAAATGCAGGGCCAAAGCCAGGGCAATCACCCCCAGGCATCCTCCGATGATCTTTAATAATAGAGACGGGCGCGCTCCCGCCAGGTACAGCATTCCGAAGAAGATGACGATGAAGACAAGGGATGTACCCAGATCCGGCTGTTTAAAGATCAACCCGAATGGCACTGCAAAGTACAGAAAACAGGGGACCAGATCCTTTAAATGCTGCACCTCTCCCTGCCGCCTGGACAGGTAGGAGGCAAAGCAGATAATGATCATGATCTTGGCTAGTTCTGATGGCTGCAACACAAAGGCCCCGAAATCTATGGAGCGCTGCGCCCCTTTGGCCATATGACCTATAACCGGTATCAGCACCGCTACCAGCATGACCACCATGGTCCCATAGATAGCGTGGTGCCACTGGTGCAGCTTGGAGTAATCGAAAGAAAAGGTGATAAAACCAGCCGCGATCAGGCCCAGCACGATCCAGAGCGCCTGCCTCTTGACATAATAGAGCGCCCCTTCATGTGTGGCAGCGGCGGCGCTGCTCAGAACCAGCAAGTTCATTACTAGAATTAATCCGATCACCAGCAAAAAGTTGTAATCAAGATTTTTTAGCCGACGGCTGAACATGGACCAGTTTCCTCTCACTAAACACCTGGTCTCATTATAAAGCAACATTCTCGCTCAGTCTATCGTCGATCACTCACAGATTATCCCCGCCGCGTTGCAGTTTATCCAATGGCTAACCGCCACTAAAGCTCCTGCCTCTTAGTCGAGAGCACCCGTATCCAAGCTAACACCGGCCTGCGTCCAGGCCGGCCGCGCCCACCCTTGGCGGACACCCGCACCTCTAGTGGGCGCCCCAGCGGGCACCCCGCTTCGCTCAGGCTGCAGGCCGAAAAACGGCACAGATAAGCAGCACTAAGCCGGGTGCCCGACCAAAGGGTACCTGGCGCGATAAATCAACTCAACTTCAGTTGGGGTTAAACCCCACTTGAAGTAAGTTTCCTTTATGGCAGACAACAGCCCCACGGCCATGCCTGTCCGGCGCTCAACCTGCGCTGGCAGGCAGGCGCTTCATCTTGACAACCGGAATGTTGGCCACCAGCGCAATGCTGTTATTTGACCGCTGCAAAGCTATCTCCATGCCTGATTCGTCTATCTCCAAATAGTCGGCGATCACCTTCAGGATATCGCTGCGCAATGAGTCCATCATCTGCGGAGTGAGATCTAGGCGGTCGTGCATCAGAACGAGGCGCAGCCTCTCTGCGGCGATGTTCTTGCTGGCGCGGTTTGCTTCCTTACCTAATATGCGCTGCAATAGCTCTAGCATCTCCTCACCCCGCTCAACCGGTGCGCATTCCCAATAAGCGCCTGATACGGCCCATGAAGGTGCCGTTACTTTCGATGTCCATAAAAGGCACCTCCTCACCCATAAGTCGCCGGGAGATGTTGCGGTATGCCTCTCCGGCCCTGGAGTTGACGTTGAGCACAGCTGGCTCCCCTCTGTTGGTGGAGACGATGACCGATTCATCTTCAGGAACAATGCCCAACAGTTCAATGGCCAGATGTTCGTTCACGTCGTCCACATCCAACATGTCCCCTCGCCGTACCATCTGCGGGCGGAAACGGTTGATGATCAGCAGCGGGTGATGCATCTCCGTGTCTGCTTGCAGCAGGCCGATGATCCTGTCGGCATCCCGGACTGCGGAGACCTCGGGTGTCGTTACCACCAGGGCCTTGTCAGCACCGGCCACAGCGTTCTTGAATCCCTGCTCGATCCCTGCCGGGCAGTCCACCAGGACATAATCAGACTCCTGTTTCAGCTCGTCGCACAGCGCCTTCATCTGCTCCGGATTGACAGCGGTTTTATCTTTGGTCTGAGCGGCAGGTAAAAGCAGCAGGCTCTCGAAGCGACGGTCCCGGATCAGGGCCTGTTTCAAGCGGCACCGGCCGTTGGTGACATCTACCAGGTCGTAAACGATCCGGTTTTCCAAACCCATCACCACATCCAAGTTTCGCAGTCCGATATCCGCGTCCAGCAACACGACCCGGTATCCCATCATCGCCAGGGCTGTGCCGATATTAGCAGTTGTCGTGGTCTTACCCACGCCACCCTTTCCGGAAGTAACCACCAACACTTCTCCCATACAAGTTCCCCCTTTGCCTTGTGCCTGTTAGTTCCGGTCGAAACCGGGCTGGTACTGCTCGATGATTACAACGCCGTCCTGCACCCTGGCGATCTCGGGCTGCCTCAGCGTTGAAAAATCACCCTCCGGGGCCCTGGTGATATATCCGGCAATACGCAATTGCGAGGGCTCCAGTCTCAATGCCGCTACTATCGCCTTCTTGTCGCCCATCGCCCCGGCGTGAGCCACTCCCCGGAAAGCGCCCATCACGATAATATTGCCGCCAGCCACGATCTCGCCACCCGGGTTGACATCGCCAAGCACTACCACGTTGCCGGGGTAGAATACCCGCTGACCCGAACGGATGGTGCGCTGGACCATAATTGTTTGCTCCTCGGAGACCACATCCGCCCGTGGCGCCCCGGCTGCCAGGCTGTATCTGATCACCGGAATATCATCCTTTTCTTGGCGCCTGCTATCCTGAACATCTGTTTCCGCGGCACCTGCCGCCTCCATGGTAGCCGAGGCTTCTGCCGCAGCCATCTCGCCGGAGGTGTGGCCCCGCTTGCGCCTTCTCTTTTTATGGTTGGCCAGCCTGACCTGGGCTGTTTCCTGTCCCATTATCTTCACCCCCTGTTTATTATCTGTCAATGTTCCACGCAACCTTGGACCTGCAATAATCCGGCGCAACACCATGTTATGCCCAGCCAAAATCCCTCTCAAGGAGGCTAATTGCCCTGGTTGAAGATCTCTCGGGCCGATATCAATGCTTACTGCCGATCCGACCAGGAATCCGTTGGATTCTGCAATTCTTTCCTCCAGCCGCTGTAGCAAGGCTTGGAAACCTGCCGATTCATCCAGCAGCACTGTCAATCCTTCACTGGTCCCTTTGATTTTTACAATCTCATCCATGCCCGGATAAATGATCCCTCCAGTGTCATTATGCAGTATTTCTTGAAAGATATTTCTATGTTTTTCCTTATTATCCTGCCTAGAAAATAAAAAACGAGGTAAAAAATTCCTTGTATTTCCAGCCTTTTATCCTCATCTTAGACATATTTCAACGCTTTCAGAAGATCATAGCGATCTCTTCATGACCGGCGCCCTAGATCGTCCCGCCAGCGCTTTTGCCTGCCTCTTCAGGCCGAGTCTGAGGTGTCGTCTGTGACTGAGACTGGGATTGAGGCACCGTTGTTGCCGGAGACTGTGGCTGAGGTGGCTCCTGAGGCTGAGGCACCGTTGTTGCCGGAGGCTGTGGCTGAGGTGTTGCCGGTACTGGCGTCACCTCAGCCGGTTGCGTTTGCCGCGGAGGCTGCGTTTGCGTGTTTGGCTTTTGAGGAATAGACTGCGGTTGAACCGGCTGACGCTGTGCCGGAGCAGGAGACTCGCTCGCCCGGACGTCTCCGACTCTCTGCTGAACGGCTGCCGGCTTGTTCAGGCCGAAGTACTGGTCGAAAACAGCCTTACCAACCAGACCGGCAGAGTCCGAGCCATGATGAGCAGTTTCGATCACGCCGGCAAAGGCTATAGTAGGATTATCCACCGGGGCATAAGCCACAAAAAGACCGTTGGTCAGGTCCAACATCCCTCCGGTTTCCGCTGTCCCGGTCTTGGCAGCTACCTTAATAGGGTAATTGTAGAAAAGCGCACCGCTGGTGCCCTCCGGATCGGTCGAGCCCGCCAGCGCCTGGCGGACAGTGGCCATGATCTGGCTGTCCACCTGCGCCGTATGCGCTACCTGGGGTCCGAACCGGGCCACCACCTTGCCGTCGCGATCCTCGATCCGCTGCACCAGGTAAGGTTGCAGCCTCTGCCCATTATTGGCCAGGGCTGCCACGTAGTTGACCAACTCGATCGGAGTGAAGGCGTTGGCCCCTTGTCCGATGGCCATGTTAAAGGTCTCGTAGAGTTGCCAATTGGGATTGGAATTGTATTTTATCCTGTATTCCTCATTCAGGCTGCGTTGGGCAGATTTCTGCTGGGCCAGCAGGTCTGTCTTTTGCTGCGCGGTAGTAGCGGCAGCCAGCAAAGCATTGTACTTCTGGTCGAGCGCTGCCCGATGGTCCTGATACCAAATCTTCTGCTTGGCCGGACTCGACAGTTCACCTGTGATCTCACCCGGCAGGTCGATCCCGGTCGGCTGATCCAGGCCGAATTCCTGGGCGACCTGGGCGATCAGAGCGGCGCCAGCCCTCCGCCCGGCCTCGTAAAAGTAGGTATCGCAGGATACAGCCATGGCCTTGAAGAAATCGGTTATGCCGTGCACCTGCCAGCAGGCGGGATAGGGAGGAAGCCAGTACCGGCCCGTACAGTCCACCGTATCTTTGACAGTTACATTACCGGAGGTGAGAGCAGCCATGCCAGTGATTGGCTTGAAGGTAGAGCCGGGCGCATAGCGGCTGCCGATCACCCGGTTGATCATCGGGGGCTCCGTCCCGGCAGGAGGATTGAGGTACTTCCTGACGGTGGCGTTGTCCACCGGGGGCACGAGGTTGTTAGAGTCGAAGTTCGGGCGGCTGGTCATTGCCAGTACTGCGCCGGTCTTCACGTCCAGGGCCACCGCGGCGCCAGCCCTGGCATCATATCCCTGGCTCCGCAACTGGGCAAGAGTGCTGTCCATGCTGGTTTCCATTACTTTTTGCAGGTCGTTGTCGATGGTCAGCACCAGCCGGTCGCCCTGCTGAGGAGGCTTGGGAGCCAGGTTGGCGTGGGGCACCGGTCTCCCGGAAACGTCCACTTCCACCACCTGAAAGCCGTCGCGCCCGCGCAGGTAGTTCTCATACCGGGCTTCCAGCCCGAATTTGCCGATCAGGTCGCCCGCCTGATAGTTGTTGCTATCCTTATCCCGTTCCAGATCACTGCTGCTGACCTCGCCGATATACCCCAGGAGGTGGCTGGCCACCGAGCCCTCCGGATAGGAGCGGACAATCTCCTTGCCGATCTGCACTCCGGGCAGTTCCTGCCGATGCTCCTCGAGACGCGCCACCACATCCATCGGCACATCCCGCTTGATCACCACCGGCTGGTAGGATTGATCGGTCTGGTTAGCTAATAGATTTTGAATAAATGGAACATCGATCTCCGGATACACGTCTCGAAGCAGTGTAGCCAGATTGTTGACGCTCAGGGCCAGTTGTTTCGGGTCAGTCTGCTGGGGCACAATTGAGATGGTGTTGACAATCTTGTTGGCCGCCAGCACGGTGCCCTTGGAGTCAACAATATCACCGCGGGGAGCGCGGATCGGCAGAAACCGGAGTTGGTTGAGGTTAGCCCTGGTACGGTACATGGGCGCCTCCCAGATCTGGAGGGTGATCAACCGGATGGCGATCACTCCGAAGACAGCAATGGTCAGCCATATGAAAAATTTTTGTTTGGACTCCAGTCCGCGATCGACCATCATATCGTGATCACCTGTAGATCATTTTGCCGGGCTGCACAATCTCCACCCGGGACTGAACGGATCCGCCAAACAATCTGGTCAATGGATTAAATAACAGGACGGCCAAGCAGGCGTTATAGAGAGCGCCGATAGCCGCCACCCGCCAGAATAGGCGTATATTCAGGGAAGCCACGTCGAGCAGTCCTTGTCCCAGCAGATAGACAGCGCTGGCCAAGAAACTGCCTACCAGCACTAAAAAAAAGATCGCTAGGAGGTGATCCTTATTGACCCGGCGCCCCAGATGGCCCATCAAGTAGCCGGCAAGAAAAATACTCAGGACTCCGAGTCCGAGATCCGGACCACCGATCAGGTCCTGCGTCAGGCCCACCACAAAACCGACTACACCGCCGGCAAGAGAGCCGTAAAAAAGAGCCGTAAAGATCACTAACACCAGCAGCAGGTCGGGCATAACACCGCCGATGCGCAAGAAAGGCAGAATAGTGGTCTGCAGAATTAGAGCCACAATAAAGGCCAGTGCAATAAACAAACGACGCATGACGGGTCTCCTCTCCTGGCGAAGTCGGCTGTAGGCGGTGTTATTGCGCCACCTGCGGCAACGGCGCCGTTAAAGACCGGCTGCTGCCCGGGCTGGCGCCAGATTGCAGCACTTCCCGGGTCTCAGTGATGATGAATACATCTTGGATGCGGTTAAAATCTACATATGGCTGCACCAGAGCATACATGTCCAGATCACTGCCACCTTTGTTAAACTGCAATACCTGCCCGATTGGCACATCCTTGGGGAAAATACCCCCCAAACCGGAGGTTACCACCGTCTGACCAGGTGTCAGGTTGGCATCATAGGGCAGGTCGATCATCCGGAGCACGCCAGGGTCCTCCTTGTTGCCCTCAATAACTCCCTGCGTGCCGCTCTCGCTAACCATCGACCCCACTGCGCCCTCCCCATCCAGGACCAGCAGGACCTCGGCCGTGTGCGGCCCTACTGCGTTCACCCGGCCTACCAAACCAGCGTCGGAAACCACTACCATATCCTTTTTGACCCCGTCGTCGGAACCCCGGTCGATCACCATGGTGCTATACCAGTTGCTTGAGGAACGGCTGATCACCCGGGCCCCCAACAGCACGAAGCGGAGTTCATTGCGCTGCTTGAAGTCCAGAAGCTTCTGCAGTTGTTGATTTTCATAGACATACTCGCGCAAGCTGTTATTCTCCCAGGTCTGGTCCCTGAGCTGTTGCTTGAGTTGGTTGTTCTCATCTTGAAGACGGTGTACGCTGGCAAAGTAGCCTAGAAAAGAACTGCCGCTACGCCAGGCCAGCATCATCTTATCCTGGGCCGGGGCGAGCGCTTCACGCGCCCCCCTGGCCACCACACTGCCAGCGAAATTGGGGACAAAGTGAGCCACGCCCAAACAGAGCACGGCTACTGCAGCCAGAATAACCAGGGTTCTCTTAAAGAGAGACAACAAGCACCACCCTATCTCATTCTCTTAGAAGGCAACGGTACCCGCCGCAGAATTTCGATGTTTTCCAAAGCCTTGCCGGTGCCTAGAGCCACCGCATACAGCGGTTTCTCCGACAGAACCACTGGAATGCCAGTCTCTTGGCTGATCAACCGGTCCAGGTCCCGCAGCATGGAACCGCCTCCGGCCAGTACAATCCCCCGGTCCATGATGTCCGCCGATAGCTCCGGCGGCGTTTTCTCCAAGCAGACTCTGACTGCCTCCACGATCTTGGTCAGAGTCTCCGCCAGGGCCTTCTGTATCTCTTCAGCGGTGACGGTGACAGTCTTGGGCAACCCGGAAAGCAGGTCGCGGCCCCGAACATCGTAAGTCTCCAGCTCCCCGTTCCAGATAGCAGAGCCAATCTTGATTTTGATCTCCTCCGCACTACGTTCACCGATTAATAAGTTGTATGTCCGCTTAACATGCTGAATTACCGCATCATCCATCTCGTCCCCGGCCACTCGGATCGACCGGCTGGTGACAATACCGCCCAGGGAGATAACAGCCACCTCGGTGGTGCCGCCACCAATGTCTACTACCATATTGCCGGTAGGTTCTCCCACCGGAAGTCCGGCACCGATGGCGGCCGCCATCGGTTCCTCGATCAGGTAGGCCTCCCGCGCCCCGGCCTGCAGCGCCGCTTCTTTGACCGCCCGTTCTTCTACCGGGGTGACGCCAGTCGGAATACAGATCACTACCCGCGGGCGTACGAACATACTGCTTTTTTGCAGGGCACGCCTGATCAGATAGCGCAACATGCTCTGAGTCACTTCAAAATCGGCGATCACTCCGTTCTTCATCGGCCTGATGGCAATGATATTGCCAGGAGTGCGCCCGATCATCTGCTTGGCCTCATCTCCAACAGCCAGCACCTCTCCGGTATCCCGTTGTATAGCTACGACTGATGGCTCCATGAGGATAATACCCTTGCCCTTGACATGCACCAGGGTGTTGGCTGTCCCCAGATCAATCCCCACATCTTTTGTAAAGAACACTTTTGTTTACTCCTTCCTTGAAATGCAGGCGACCCACCTTCAGTGGGTACTCCGCCACCTTCGGTGGATATCACGCCTGAAACAGAGCTCCAGAGCCTGCCTCACAGAGATTGGCAATCAGATCACTGCTCTTTCCTTGAGGCTGGTAAAAACATGGTCCCCAATAATAATATGGTCGAGAACTTCGATACCTATTAGCTTTCCTGCCTCGGCAAGGCGGCGTGTTATTTCCAGATCCTCCCTGCTGGGAGTGGCATCGCCGCTGGGGTGATTGTGGAGCAGGATCACTGCGGCCGCGCTCTTCAGCACTGCCGGTTTGAATACTTCCCTGGGATGTACCAGGGAGGAGTTCAGGCTACCCACTGATATGGTCTCTATTGCCAGTACCTGGTTCTTGGTGTTTAGAATGACCACCCGGAAATGTTCCCGGTCCAGGTAGCACATCTCCTCCATCACGAAGCTGCAAACATCCTGCGGGCTGCGCACCGTTGGCCGGAGCCCCTGCTCCATGCAGGCCAACCGTTTGCCCAGTTCCACCGCCGCCAGCACCTGGGCCGCTTTAGCGGGCCCGATACCCTTCACACCGCACAGTTCCTCGAAGGAAGCCTCCGCCAGGAAACGCAAGCCACGCGAGCCTTGCAATAGGCGATGGGCCAGGTCCAGGGCCGATTCCTCCATGGACCCGCTACCCAGAATTATGGCCAACAACTCGGCGGAAGAGAGAGCGCCAGACCCCATCTCCCGCATGCGCTCCCGGGGCCGAACCTCCTCGGGCAGGCTCTTGATGGTCAGGTGATACTCTGCCCCGGACACATCAGATCAACTCCACACGACTGCAGCATTTCCCCCAGCCTGGCCAGAGGCAGTCCCACCACATTGTAGAAGCAACCCTCTATCTCCGCTACCAACAGTGCCCCATAACCCTGAATACCATAACCGCCGGCCTTTCCCAGGGGTTCCCCGGTAGCCAGGTAATTCTCGATCTCCTGTACCCGGAGGCTGCGAAACCGGACCCGCGTGACCACCACGTCATGCTGGCATAAACCCGAAGCATCAAGACGCAGGGCTACCCCGGTAGCTACCAGGTGCTCTCGCCCTGACAGAAACTCTAACATCTCCCGGGCCTCCGGAATGGCCTTTGGCTTATCCAAGACCCGGCCATCACACCAGACCACCGTATCGGCTGCCAATACCAAATCCAGAGGATACTGTACGGCAACCGCTTCGGCCTTGCTGACTGCCCGCTTCAGGGCAAGCTGCCGGGGGCCGGCGCCATCCTCGGGTGGCTCCTCCACCAGGCTGGGTATGGTTTTAAAATTAACGCCCAGGCGGTTCAACAACTCTGCCCGTCGTGGTGAAGCCGAAGCCAAGATCATCTGGCGCATACCATCGTTCCTTACAGGCGTTCGTAAACAATAAGGGCAACGATAAATCCGAGCAGGCCAATCCAATTTACCTTGAAAACAAACCCGAAGGTCAGGGCAAGAATATCCAGGTTCAGTTTCGTGTCCGGGAGCCCGAGATAGATCCCCTGATTGAGAAAAGCAAGATGCTGGACGTTGCCTAGGGCCTGCCCGATGAAACTGCCGACAATTCCACCCAAGATCAGCAAGAGCACGAGCAACCAAGGGTTCCGGTAGTGTTGTCCGTATCCTTTCATATAACCTGCTCCTTCGCGCTTATTTGATTTTAAGTCTAACATTTCGCTATATGTCTGACAAGGACTCCTGCCACATGCAATATGTACAAGTCCTATCAGATACTGTCATTTACCAGCTGCGAGAAGCTTTTCTGAAAGGCAAATAATAGCTGGGGATTACTTTTATGTAAAGTCTGGCTATCATTTCTTTTTACATTATACCAGATGATACGTTAGGAATTTTACTGCGGGCGCGCACTGGCGCAAACCAGCGCCTCCAACGCACAAGCGCCGTGCAAGATGCAACGGACAGGCATTGACAAGCTCTCGTCACATAAATATACTAATATTCAGTTGAAGGGGAGTAGCTAATTAAGGTGAGATCAACATACCGGCACAGCCTGGTTTCACCGTTGGTAAACGCCAATAAGCGAGACCTTTAGCACTGCAATTATGCGTGTTAAAGGTCTTTTTTTAATAACGGTTTTTTTGAAAAATGGGGAGGATAGAAAAAGCAGCCAGCCTGGACAGAAATCTATTACAAAAAAGGAGGAGCCTGGATTGCTGTTCGATATTATCCTGACTATCCTGAGCCTGGCTTTCATCCTGGCTGCCTGCGCCATATTCACTAACGGCATCGAATGGCTCGGCATGAAGCTCCAGCTAAATCAGGGAGTTGTCGGCAGCATCTTTGCCGCCGTCGGCACTGCCCTGCCTGAAACGATCATACCGATCGTCGCCATCCTGTTCAGCAGCGGCTCCCAGGCCCATGATATCGGGATCGGGGCGATCGCCGGGGCACCCTTCATGCTGGGGACGCTAGCCTTCTTTATTACGGGGCTGTCGGTGATCATCTATGCGCTGAGCGGCAGGAGATCCCTAATGATGAACGTGGACGCGGGCATCTTCTCCAAGGACCTCACCTTCTTCATCATCATTTACGGCATCGCTGTCTCCACCACGTTTGTACATGTCATGGCGATCAGGACAATCATCTCCGTAGCCCTGCTGCTCTCTTACGGGCTGTACGTCAGGTTACTCATCTACGAGGACTGTGACAAGTGCAGCATTCAAGAGCCTCTCTTTCTGTCGCGGTTTTTTAATGTCAGGGCCCGGCTCACGTGGATATCGGTGCAACTCATACTGGGCATGGCCGGCATAGTTTATGGCGCCCATCTCTTTGTGAACTACACCGAGAGGCTCTCCCAGATACTCGGAGTCGCCCCGCTGATCCTCTCCATGCTGATCACGCCGATCGCCACCGAACTCCCCGAAAAGCTGAATTCCGTCATCTGGACGGGAAAGGGCAAGGATACGCTGGCTATCGGCAATATTACCGGGTCCATGGTCTTTCAGAGCTGTTTCCCGGTGGTCTTCGGCATCCTGTTCACGCCCTGGGACCTGAGAGGAATCACCATGTTCTCTGCAGTACTCGCCCTCTCATCGGCAGCGTTGAACCTGGTATTAGTGAGGATCACCAGAAAAGTCAACCCGTTCGCCCTGCTCTTCAGCGGTGTCCTGTACGTCATCTTTATCGTCTATGTTCTGTTTATACCGAAATAGAAGCGGGATCTCCCCCCGGCGCCTTAATGTGCGGCTCCGGCATTGAAAATTTTGCCCCTGGCTAGCCCATTTCCAGCGACTCGAACAGCCCCCTGGTTATAAGAACCATGATCGTACAGACCAGGAGATTGTACACGATCAGGGCCAGGTAGGAGATATAATTTGCGAAGCCGTAGCCGTGAAGGATGATACCCGAAACCACCGATGCTATTATCCCGGGCGCGATGATGAACAACAGCAGGAACATTTTCGTGAACATCGCCAGGTTTCTGCTGTGGGACTGACCGAAGCATTTTCGGGCCAGGACGTCCCCGTACGTGTACATGGCCCCGAACGTCATATACGCTATAGCGCACAGTACTATGGTGGCGACATCCGATCTGAACATGAAACCCGCCGCTACAAACAGCAACAATCCATCAACGCCATTTTTCAATATTTCCGCCAGCGTCGCATAAAAAACCTTGGCTGCCGAGCCGGCAGGAATCAGGTAGATAAAAGGCTTTCCCAGTTCCTGCATCCATTTCCCCTGCATCGAGCAGAAAAAAAGGAAGTAGATGCTAACATAGAGGACGGTTTTCATGCTTGAGAACGGAAAAAAGTATTTTGAGGCAACCCCTATCGCGATGATGAACAGAGAATTTTTATCCGCAAAAAACCATCCGCTCTTTCGATATTCGAGCACCTGCCTCTGCAATACTGCCATGGCGCCGGTGGCGGTGCATTCGTACGTCACCTTCCTCACCCTGGTGTTCATGAGATTCCAGCCCGCCTTCCCCTCTTTTTTGGCCCTGAGCAACTGCTCCCGGTACTCCGTGGCCACCAGCACGTCCTCGTAATAATCGGTTTTCAGAACGTACAGGACAAATATCGCCAGAGCGATGGACGCCAGCACCAGTGCCAGGTTGATGAAGAAAGCAGGGCCTATCCCGGTAACAGCCGCCACCAGCAGCATCTTGAACCAACCGATCAGGGGCAGGCAATCAAAGACAGGGTTATTCAGATAAACCGCAGCTGCTATTATCAAATCCTTTTTCTCCAGCAGCGCTACCATAAACCCGGCCAGGAAAAGGCCGACGAGGATATTGAGCGCTTTTTCCAAGCCGGACCTCATCCTCGCCGATCGAGATGAAAGGGAATATACGAGCATCCCGATCAGTTGCATCGAGAAAAGCAGGAGGACGACACCCACGACCAGCACCACTATGCCTGCCAGGCTAATTGCAAAGCTGTTCCTCAGGTTGGGAATCTGGAATAACAGAAACAGAACCGCTATCAGGGTTAGCAGAAGCTGCTGGATGAACCCGTACACCAGCACCTGCTGCGGTGAGATTGGAGCAGTGAACGCCAGGTTCACGTCAGCCTGCCGGAAGAAGCTGCTCCCGCCGGCGATTCCCCGCTTGATCCCGAAATAGATAAACACCGCGACTGCCATCGATACCAGGACGCCAAATGTCTCGCCGGAACCGGCCTGCAGACGATGCGATGGCATGAAGATGCTGATGACCAGAATAAAGATGAAAGATAAGGCCATGAGTATGTAGGCAATGAGCGCCAATGGTTTTCTGGCCAGTTCCCTGATGGAGTTTTTGAGGCTTTTTCTCAAGATGTACAGCAGGGGCCCCATCTCTATCCCTCCGTGGCCTGGAAATACAGTTGTTCGAGAGACTCAGGGCCCGACTCCAGCTCCCGGCGCGTCCTGCTCAGGGCCACCCGGCCGTTTTGCATGATCAGGACCTTATCCCACACTTCAACAATGCTGTCGATGATGTGGGTGCTGATCAGGACGCTGGCCCCCCGCTCTTTCAATTCGAGGAACACGCTCTTCAATTCTTTGATGGCCTTGGGATCGAGCCCGATCATCGGCTCGTCGAACAGCACTACCCGCGGCTCGATGAGCAAGGCGCAACAGATGCTCACCTTCTGCTGCATACCCTTGGACAGCTCCTTGCCGAGTTTGTCCTGTTTGTCAGCCAGGTCGAACCTTTCCAGGAGCTCCTCTTTCCTTTGCCGGCAGTCCCCCAGATTGTAGGCGCGGGCTATGAATTCCAGGTGCTCCTGCACGGTAAGCAATTCATACAGGGCAGTCGTTTCCGGAACATAGCCGAACAGCCTCTTGGCCTCGATGCTCTTGTTCGCCCGGCCGCAGATCTCGATGCTGCCATCATACCGCAACAGCCCGGTGATGCATTTGATGGTCGTGCTCTTGCCCGCCCCGTTCGGCCCCAGCAACACGGCGATCTCGCCGTCGTCGATAGCAAAGCTGATATCGTTCACAGCCACTGCCATGTCGTATCTCTTGGTCAGGTTTCTTACCGCAAGCATCCAGGGGCCCTCCTCTCAATACAAATTGAGTAAGCTATTTTGACATTTTTTACCCCTTGATATATACTATGATATATATCACCTTTTGTTAGGAGGAATTATTCATGGATGTAGCCAAAATATTTGAGAATGGCCGCAGTCAGGCTGTCCGCTTGCCAAAAGAATATCGTTTCAAGGACTCCGAAGTGTTCGTGAAAAGAATCAACGACATTGTCCTGCTAATACCAAAAGATACTATATGGAAAACCTTTGAGTCCAGCCTGGACTATTTTTCGGAAGACTTTCTTTCAACTAGAAACCAAGTAAAACCAGACAAACGGGATGAACTTTAGATGATCTATATGCTTGATACAAATATATGCATCTATATAATCAAGAAGAAACCCCTCATTGTCTTGGAAACTCTGAGAAAACTGGATATCGGAGATGTATGCATTTCCGCAATCACGCTGGCCGAACTTGAATACGGGGTCAAAAAGAGCCAACAGAGAGAAAGAAATCAGGTTGCTCTAACCGCTTTCTTATCTCCCGTAGAAATCCTGCCTTTCTCCGATAGCGCCGCCATTATATCTGGAGACATTCGCGCATCACTCGAACAAAAAGGACAGATCATCGGCGCCTATGACTTATTGATAGCTGCGCATGCCCTCTCCGAGCATCTAATTCTGGTAACGAATAATACTGACGAATTTAAAAGAATCCCCGGTCTATCTCTGGAAAATTGGGCTGGTTAAATTTGTGCCCGTGCAGTCCTTGCATAAAAAATGCGGCAACGGACCAAAACCGCCACTGCATCACCGGTACCTCGTATGAAGTGTCTGTAGACTGTTGGTTGGATCACTAGCGCTATTTGTGGCAGTCTCGGGCCCTAGAAAGTCTTGCTGGTGATGTCCAGTTTGTGGCGCAGGTAGGCTCGCGCCTCAGCCACCATATAGAATGAGCCGGTGACGCAGATCAGGTCATCGGGACCGGCCTCATTCAGGGCGACATCTACCGCCGCCGTGATCTCCTCAATCTGATGGACATGCTCAGTATAGCGGCGGGCCTCGGTCGCCAGCAACTCCCAGTCCCCGGCCCGGGGACTGTTTGGTCTGGTGATCACGACTACCGCCGCCAGCGGCGCCAGTTCGGCCACCACCTTCTCCCGCTCCTTGTCCCCCAGCATACCCAATACCAGGATTAAGCGCCGGTAATGGTAGACCTCCTGCAGAGCCGCCCGCAACTTGCGCGACCCGTCGTGGTTGTGGGTGACATCCACCAACACCGCCGGTCTCTCGGACAACAGTTCCAGCCTGGCCGGCCATCTGGTAGCATCTAGGCCGGCCCTAATCTGCCCGTCGCTGATCGCCACGCCGTGATACCGCCGCAACGTCTCGATCGCCCCGAGGGCGGTAGCAGCGTTGATCGCCTGGTACTGCCCGGCCAGGGGTACCCGCAGGCTGGTATAATCACCCCATGGGCTACGCAGGTTGAAGCTTGTCCCGGAGGGCACGGACTCGATCAATTCGTAGTTGAGATCGACACCACTCCGCAGCAGCGTGGCGCCCATCTCCCGGCAGCGCTCCTCGATCACGGCGATCGCCTCGGGGTCGGAGGCGGCAGTGACGGCATGCCCGCCCTGCTTGATGATCCCCGCCTTGACGGTGGCAATCTCCCGGATGGTGTTGCCCAGGTAGTCCATATGGTCGAAGGCAACATTGGTGATCACCGCCACCAGGGGGGTGGGAATGATGTTGGTGGAGTCGATGGCACCGCCCAGGCCGACCTCCAGCACCAGGTAATCGATCTGCTCCTCGTAAAAATACAGAAAAGCGATGGCGGTGCAGGCCTCGAACTCGGTAGGATGTTCGTGCCCGTCCCGCACCATCTGCTCCAATAGCGGTCTCACCCTGAAGATCAACTCCGCCAGCCTCTGCTCGCCGATGGGAACGCGGTTGATCAGGTAGCGCTCGGTGTAGCTGTCGAGATGGGGTGAGGTAAACAGTCCCACCCGGTATCCGGCAGATTCCAGCACCGAAGCCGTCATCATGGCTGTAGAACCCTTGCCATTGGTACCGCCGATATGAATGACCCGCAGCTGGCGGTGCGGGTCTCCCAGGAGTTGCAATAGGTATTCGATCCGCTGCAGTCCAAAATTGAAGCCGAACTTGGTCAGGCCGACCAGAAAGTCCAGCGCCTCGTCATAGGAGATGGATGATGGCATGATCGCACCTTGCTTTCCAGATGTGTGCAACTGGTTTTTAGATGTTGAGATCCTTGCGCTCCCCGGTGATCATAAAGTATACCGCCTCGCCGAGGTTGGTGCAGTAATCCGCCATGCGTTCCAGGTGCCGGGCTACGAACAGCAGGCTGGTGGCCTGCTGGATCGTCCGGTGATCCTGCATCATGAAGGTCAGCAGTTCCCGGAAGATCTGGTTTTGCAGGCTATCCACCTCGTGGTCGCAGTCGATCAGCTGCTCCACTTCGGTGACATCCCGGCGAATAAAAGCATCCAGGCTCACCCGCAACATCTTCTGGGTGATCTCGGCCATCCGGGGAATGTCAATCAGCGGCTTGATCAGCGGCTGTCCGGAGAGGCGTATGGTCACCTTGGCGATATCCGATGCATGGTCGGCGATGCGCTCCAGGTCGTTGTTGATCTTCGTGACAGCGCTGATCACCCGCAGGTCGCTGGCCATCGGCTGCTGCAACGCCAGCAGCTTGACACAGCTATCTTCTATTCTGATCATAAATTCATCGATGGCGTCATCACTGTCGATAACCTGCTGAGCCAGGCTCTCGTCGCGCGCTTTGAGCGACTTCACCGAGTTATAGATCGCCTGTTCCACCATGGTCCCCATTTTTAAAATGTCCTGCTGCAGTTCCTCCAGTTGTTCATGAAAAGATTTACGCGCTACCAAGCCTCTTCCCCCTTGGTATTCCATTTTTTCATCCAAACCTGCCGGTAATATAATCCTCTGTCTCCTTATGTTCCGGATTGGTGAAGAGTCTGTCGGTCTTGCCGAACTCGATCAGCCTGCCGCTCAGAAGAAAGGCCGTGAACTGGGAGACCCGGGCGGCCTGCTGCATATTGTGAGTGACGATGACAATAGTATACTCCTGCTTCAATTCGTCGATCAGGTCCTCGATCTTGGAGGTGGAGATCGGGTCCAGAGCAGAACAGGGCTCGTCCATCAGCAGCACCTCCGGCTCTACGGCCAGGGCCCTGGCGATGCACAGACGCTGCTGCTGGCCACCGGAGAGTTGCAGGGCCGATTTGAAGAGGTGTTCCCTGACCTCATCCCAGAGGGCGGCCTTTTTCAGACTCATCTCCACGATCTCCGCCAGCCGTTGCCGGTCTCTGAGACCGTGCCGCCGGGGGCCGTAAGCCACGTTTTCAAAAATGGACATGGGAAACGGGTTTGGTCTCTGAAAGACCATCCCGACCCGTTTGCGCAAGTTTACCACATCGACGCTGGCATTGTAAATGTCCTGTCCATCCAGCAGCACCTGGCCTCCGATGGTTACGCCCGGTATCAGATCGTTCATCCTGTTGAGGGTGCGCAGCAGGGTTGACTTGCCGCAGCCCGAGGGGCCAATCAGGGCGGATACCTGGTGTTCGGCCAATTCCAACCCGATGTTGTGCAATACGTGATTAGACCCGTAAGACAGTTCCAGGGCGCGGACCTCAAACTTGCACCTGGATTCAATAACCGGTGCGCCAGCCTTTACCTGATAAAACTCCTTGGTCAGCAGAGTCACCATCCTCCATGACACTCCCCTTTATATTATCACTTATCTGGCAAGCTTCGAACGAAGACCAATTAATCGGCGGCAGGCCCGTTCCGCGGCAGAGTAAAATAAAACGTGGAGCCCCGGCCCAGTTTGCTCTCCACCCAGACCTGGCCGCCATGAGCATCCACGATATGCTTGACGATCGCCAGTCCGAGACCAGTGCCGCCTAGCCTGCGGCTGCGGGCCCGGTCTACCCGGTAAAAGCGCTCGAAGATCCGGGGCAGGTCATCCGGCGGAATGCCGATCCCGGTATCCTGGACGCTGATCACCGCCACACTGTCCTGCTCCTGCACACTCACATCCACACGTCCATCGGAGGGGGTGTACATCAGGCTGTTCTCCAGCAGGTTCGACAACACCTGCTCCAACCGGTCGCGGTCGGCCCGCACCATTACCGTATGGGCAGGCACCACCACGCCCAGGCCAAGTTCTTTCTTCTGAAAACGAGGCTTGATCCGGTCCACGATCCGCTTGATCTCCGACCCCAACTCCAACGACTCCACCCGCATGACCAACTCCCGGGATTCGATCCGGGAGAGGCTCAGCAGATCGTTGATAAGGCGGTTCAGGCGCTCCGCCTCCTCACCGATAATACCCACGAACTCCTCGCAGGCCCGCGAGTTATAGAGCGCCCCCTCCAGCAGGGTCTCCGCAAACCCCTTGATAGCCGTGACCGGAGTTTTCAACTCATGAGAGACATTGGCGACAAACTCTGCCCGGACCCGCTCCAGGCGCCTGATCTCGCTGATGTCGTGCAGCACCAGGACCACTCCCCGGGGCTCCTGCCCCTCACCGAAAACCGGGGCGGCGTGGGCGTCGAGGATACGCTCGGCCGGGAAGATCAGCGAGATCTCGCCTCCCTGCGGCTTGCTGGAGGCGAGCACCTCGTCGATCATCTGGCTCAAGGGGTAGTTTTTAAGCGTCTCCACGTAGGTTCTGCCGGTATTCCCAGTCTTGCTGATGCCCAGGATACGTTCGGCAGCAGGATTGATCAGGTTGATGCGACCATTATGGTCAAAGAGCATCACGCCATTCTGCATGTTGGCCAGAACCGCCTCCAGGCTGCCCCTGCTCTCTGCCAACTGGCGCGCCTTCTCCCTGACAGTACGGGAGATCTCATTGAGGGTAGCCGCCAGTTCACCGATCTCGTCATCGGCGTATTGATACATCTCGGCTTCCCAGTCTCCGGCCGCCAAACGGCGGGCAACAGCGCCAATCTCCGCCAACGGCCTATGCACACCGTCTGCCAGACGGACACCGAGCAGCACCCCGCTCAAGAGGATCAGGCCAAACAGACCCCCCAGGTACTGCCAGACTTGGGTCAGAAATTCGTGACGGCTCCATAGAAAATATGAAAGCAGCCCGCCCAGGACCGCCAAAGAGGCGCACATGTAGATTACATAGCCCGTTGTGAACCGCCAGCTAATCCGCCGCATCAGGCCCCCCTGCTCCCCTGCGAGACAGCATGGAATTTATAGCCCACTCCTCTTACTGTCATAATGTACCGGGGGCGCGCCGGGTCCTGCTCCAGCTTCTCCCTCAGGTGGCTGATGTGCACGTCCACCACCCGGGTATCGCCATAGAAATCATAACCCCACAACTTCTGGAGGATATACTCGCGGCTGAGTACCAGGCCAGCGCTACGGCATAACAGAAGCAACAGTTCGAACTCCTTGGGGGTGAGGACCAGTTGTTCGCCATGTAGATTGACCTCATAGCGCCCGGGAAAGACCACCAGTTCACCAAACTCCAACCGCTCGCCCTGGTCCTGCTCCTTATCTCCGGTGCGGCGCAGGATTGCCCGCACCCGGGCTATAAGTTCTCGGGGGCTGAAGGGTTTGGTCAGGTAGTCATCCGCCCCGATCTCCAGGCCCAGCACCTTGTCTATCTCCTCATCCTTGGCGGTAAGCATCAGGATTGGTATGGCCGAGCCCTCCTGGCGCAGCAGACGGCACAGTGAGAAACCATCCATCTCCGGCAGCATCACGTCCAGTACAACTAGGTCGGGCCGGTCCCGCTGGATGACGTCCCAGGCCTCGTTGCCGTCTCCGGCAGCAATGGTCTGAAATCCTTCCTTATTTAAATTGAAGGAAACGAGCTTGACAATCGACTCCTCGTCGTCTACTACCAGGATCTTTGTACTCATAGGCCACCTCCATCGAACATATTCGACACCAGCGGTGGTCATCCTCTATTAAGATTTTGTTAAGAAGCCCGATATGACTAGCTTTGCCAGCCACTTTCCCTCTGATACCGTCCGCCGCGGCAAGAGCCTCTTCCTGCTAGTCCCTGAGAGTCGCCAAACGACGGCCAATAGTGGACAGCCTCTGGTCAAGCTCATCCTCCTTGCCCCGCTCCTTCTCGATCACCTCAGGCGGCGCCTTGGCCAGGAAGCTCTCGTTGGTCAGCTTGCCCCGCACACGATCCAACTCTTTGGTTGCTGCTGCCGCATCCTTCTCTAGCCTGGCGATCTCCTTGTCCAGGTCGATCAGGCCGACCAGGGGAATGTAGATCTCCGTCCCGCGCACGACTGCACTTGAAGCCTGCTTTGGTTTTGGGCAACCGGGGTCTCCCAGATCCAGCGGTTCGGCCGCGGCCAGTTGGGTAATATAAGCGGTATAGCGCTTCAGGAGCAGGCGAGTGGCGGCATCGCCGGTGATCACTATACACCGCGCAGCCTTGCCCGGAGGCAGGTTCAACTCGCTGCGCAGGTTGCGGATGCTGCGGATCACGTCCATGATCATGCCCATCTCCGCCTCGCTGTCCGGGGACTCCAACTCCGGGCGGCGCTCCGGCCAGGGGGCAACCATGACACTGGCGCCGTGATGGGGCAGATGCTGCCAGATCTCCTCGGTCAGGAAGGGCATGAAGGGATGCAGCAGTTCCAGGGTATGCTGCAGCACATACCACAGAACGTGTTGGGCAACACTGCGGCTCTCCGGGGTTTCCCGGCCATACAGCCGTGGTTTGGCAAGTTCGATATACCAGTCGCAGAACTCATCCCAAATAAATTCATATACTACCCGCGCTGCCTCACCCAATTCATAGGCCTCCAGATTGCGGTTAACCTCCCCGGCGGTACGGCTGAACCGGCTCAGGATCCAGCGGTCGGCCAGAGTCAGGATCTCCTGATCAAACTGGTCGCCGGCCGGCCCCGGTTCGAAGTCCCCCAGGTTCATCAGGGCGAAGCGTGAGGCGTTCCAGACCTTGTTGGCGAAGTTCCTGGTACCCTCTATCCGCTCCTGCTGAAAGCGCAGGTCGTTGCCCGGGGTATTGCCGGTCACCAGAGTGAAACGCAGGGTATCCGCCCCGTAGTTGTCGATCACTTCCAGGGGGTCCTGGATATTTCCGAGGGACTTGCTCATCTTGCGCCCCAAGTGGTCGAGCACCAGTCCATGGATCAGCACATCTTTGAAGGGCGCCTCCTGCATAAACTCGCAGGACATGAAGATCATCCGGGCAACCCAAAAGAAGATAATGTCCCGCCCAGTGACCAGCACGGATGTGGGGAAGTAGTAGTCCAGTTCCGGAGTCTTGTCGGGCCAGCCCAGGGTGGAGAAAGGCCACAGTGCGGAACTGAACCAGGTGTCCAGCACATCCGGGTCCTGTTCCAGGTGCGCGCTGCCGCACTTCGGGCAGCTTGCCGGTTCCTCTTCCGGACAGATAACCTCACCGCAGTCCCGGCAATACCAGACCGGTATCCGGTGGCCCCACCAGAGCTGCCGGGAGATGCACCAGTCCCGGATGTTCTCCAGCCAGCCGAGATAGACCTTGGTGAAACGCTCCGGCACAAACCGGGTGCGGCCCTGGCGTACCGCCTCCATGGCGGGTTCGGCCAGCGGCTTCATGCGAACGAACCACTGCTCGGAGACCAGGGGCTCGATGACCGTATTGCAGCGATAGCAATGCCCCACGGAGTGAGAGTAGTCCTCGATCTTGACGATCAGCCCCTGTTTCTCCAGTTCCGCTACCACTCTTTTACGGGCCTCGCTCGCGGTCAGCCCGGCGTATGCGCCTGCTTCCGGTGTCATGATGCCATCCTTGCCTACCACCGTGATCTCCTGTAAGTGGTGGCGGCGGCCCATCTCGAAGTCCGTCGGGTCGTGGGCCGGAGTCACCTTCACCGCTCCGGTTCCGAAGCCCGGGTCCACAGCCGCGTCAGCGATCACCGGAATGGGACGGTTCATGATCGGCAGCAGCACTTGCCTGCCAATCAGCGCCCGGTAGCGCTCATCCTCCGGATGCACGGCCACGGCGGTGTCGCCCAGCATCGTCTCCGGCCGGGTAGTGGCCACCACGATCGCGTCCGCTCCGTCCAACCCGGGATAGCGAATATAGGTCAGGGTTCCCTGCTCCTCTGAGTGCTCCACCTCGATGTCGGAGATGGTGGTCCGGCAGTGCGGACACCAGTTGATGATATAGCTGCCCCGATAGATCAGCCCCTTGTGGTACAGCCGCCGGAAGACCTCCCGCACCGCCCGCGAGCAGCCCTCGTCCATGGTAAAGCGCTCCCGCTGCCAGTCGCAAGAGGCGCCCAGGCGCTTGAGCTGCCGGATGATCGTTCCGCCGTACTGCTCCTTCCAGGCCCACACCCGCTCCAGGAACTGCTCCCGGCCGAGGCTATCCTTGGACAACCCCTCTTCAGCCAGCTGCCGCTCTACCCGGGCCTGGGTGGCAATGCCGGCATGATCCGTGCCCGGCATCCACAAGGTGTTGTCCCCGCGCATCCGGCGCCAGCGCACCAGCACATCCTGGATGGTGTTGTTCAGGGCATGTCCGATGTGCAGGATGCCAGTCACGTTGGGGGGCGGGATGACAATGCAAAATGGTTTCCTGTCACCGCCCGGCTCGGCGTGAAATAAACCTTCATCCAGCCAGTATTGATACCACCGGTCCTCCACGTTATGGGGATCATAGGTGGTGGCAATGCCCTGGGCCTGATCCTGCTGAATTCCATCCTGTTCTTCCGCCACTTCTGCCTCACCTCAAGACCTGTTTTCATTCTTTCATATAAAATTCCTTTCGCCCCCGCATGGGACAAAAGGACCCGGAAAACCACCGGACTATTTCCATTTTACGGCCATTTTTAAATGCTTGTCAATTTTTGCAGCTTTTTCATTGCCGGATGAGATCAGGAGCATCTGTACATTCATTAGCCCTGGTTTATCTTTGCAGACAGCATCTTCCCCAGTCTCAAACACAATAAGGACGCACCCTTTGCCGCAGATGCGTCCGATCAGCGTTTTCTATACAGATTTAACTTAGCGGCACACGCTATTGGATGGTGATCGTCTTGGCAGCATTGTCCCAGGCGACGTTATGCCCGAGGTTCTCCGTGACAAACCGCAACGGCAGCATGGTCCTGCCTGTGGCAGAGATGAACGGGGCATCATCGAGCGCTTTTGCCGCTCCGTTGACAGTGCCGCTCTTGTTGCCGATATTGAGCACAATCGGCGTATTATTCAAGGTGATGGTTATTTTTTGGTCAGAGGCGCTCCAGTCAACTTTTCCTCCCAGGCTTTCAATGATCGCCCTGATTGGTACAAAGGTTCTGCCGTTGATAATGACCGGGCTTGTTTGATAACCAGGGTCGATATCCTGCGCTATGCCCTTCACAGACATGCTAGCACTGCCTATTTTTAAAACGATACCGTTAGTAGAGCCGGATTGGCCTCGGTCCTGGCTATTTGCGCCCGGCTGATCCGGCATCTGGCCGCTGACCAGCCGCTCCGCCATCTGCGTGGCTCTCTGTTGAATATCACCGGTCATTGCCTGCTGAATGGCAGTGGCCAGAGCGCTCTGATCAAGACCCTGGGCAAGCTGCGACAGAGTCTTACCGTCACTCAACTGTTGCTGTATCTGGTCAGCAGTCTGCCCGGTCACGCTGGCCAGGGCCGCTATCAACTCGCTGTTCATCTGGTTTTGAAACTGGCCGGTACGGCCATTGCCTGGAGCATTGCTCTGACCGGAGGTATCCGCAAAACCCACGGCAGACACTGACAGAGTTATTGCTAGAGCCAGGGCCAGGGCCGCAACTGTTACCATTGAATTCCTTTGCATTCCAGATCATTTCCTCTCATTCTTTTTAAGTATTCAATTTAAATATTCATTGAAATACAGCCAACCGCGCCATTCACAGACGTCCGCTTGCTTTTTCCTGTTTTCCACGCTCCTTCTACCTGAGGTTCTCATTATTATCCGGTAGCTAACCACCCCCCCTAATACCCCCGCGTCTGTAAAGAAGGCTTGGCTTGTGACTACGATCACAAACCTTAGTCGCACCTTATGAGTCTATATCCATTACCTTAAATTACGCTTAAAACAAGATAAGAAATTAATGAAGTTTTGGTTCGTCCATAAACAAATTCTTGATTCAGATGGGGTTAAAACCCCATTTGAATCTGCCATGAAAACCATTGTTCGACAAAAGACAAACTTTAACTATAACCTACACAAATAAGGCTTGACAGTGGGACTCTTTAAAACGAATTGCTAACGAAACTGCTTATGCAGCTTC
>JAHFCR010000032.1:0-3241 GCA_023249405.1 Peptococcaceae bacterium
TTTGTTCCGCCACTGGCGGTGATGCTGCCGTTCAGGGTGGCGGAGGCGCCGGTGATGCTTGCGGCATCGGCCGTCTGGACGCCGGGGGCGGTAATGACGGCTCCTCCTCCGCCGCCGCTGGAGTTGCTGCTGCGGATGGCGTACTGGGCGGTAAAGATCTGGCTGGTGGCATTGTGACTGTCCACGAACACCGCCGCGATGTATCCGTTGCTGGTGATGGGCACCGTCGCCCCGGAGGCGCCGCTGATGGTGGTTGGTTGGCTGCCGCTGCCGAAATCGGCGCCGGGCGCAGTGGCGCTGAAGTAGTACAGTATTTTGGCCGCACCGGCAGGGGCGCTCAGGGTCACGGTGCTGCCGGAGGAGATCGTCGCCCCGCTGGCAGGATTGAAGGTGAGCGTGCCGCTTAACGGTGTCGCCGAAGTGAAGTTGGTGAAGTGAGTGACGTCATAGGTGAGCACACAATTCGGAGCAGTGCCGGTCACACTCACTGGCGCTCCCAGGTCGATCCACACGCTGTTTCTGTAGTAGTATGCATGAGCGCCCGCAGTTGTTGCCGGGATAGTGATCGTCACCGGCTTCGAGAAGGTCACTTCTGCGTCGCCGAAGCTGAAGCTGATCACCGCCGCATTCCCCGGCGGAGCCACGGCCAGCGTGCCGGGATCGACGTTCTGCACGGACAGAGCCCCCGCACCGCTGACAGCAGTTCCGGCAGGTATGCTCAGGTTCACACCGCTGCCGAGCGTCAGATCGAGGGCGTCGTTGAAGGTCATGTTGGTCGTACCGTTGACCTGCAGGGCACTCGCCGGGAGGATATTAGCCAGGTCCAGCGTCAGCGATCCGCCCGTCGCCAGATCGACTGTGCCGCTCAGGTCGATGGTCTGCTTGTGATCGCCGCCGACAACGGGTACGGATATCACGTGCACATTAACCATAGCCATGACGTTGTCCGGGTTGATAACGCCGGCCGGCAGGTTCAGGGTTCCGGTGAAGGCGTACGTGCCCGCCGTATCCTTATTGTAGGTCGGCGTGCCGCCGTCCCAGACCACCGGCACGTTGCTAATTTTGCTGCCGTCGCTCAGGGTGAGGGTGACGCTGGCAGGCAGCGGCACGTTGGCAAACGCCGTCCCGCAGGAGACGGAGATGTCGCCGAGTGGCCTCACGGAGGCGACGGTCACCGGCTGCGTGCTCTGCTGCTGTACGATCACCTTCACCATAGCCTTGATGTTATTCGGGTTGGTGACGCCATCAGGCAGGGCCGGGGTGCCGGTAAAGGTGTAGGCGCCGGCGGTGTTGCCGTCATAAGCCGGGCTGCTGACGGTGCCCCAGGCCACCTGCGCGCTCGGGCTGGCGCCGTCGCTCAGGTGGATGGTGACAGTGGCCGGCAGACTCAGACTGGCAAACGCCGTCCCGTAGGGCACGGTGATGTCGCCGATAGATGCCACCGAAGATACGGTAATACTGGATGTTCCCCCGGTCACGGTGAAGGTCTGGTCGGCTATCGTCCCGCCCCCGGCCACGGATACCTGCCAGGTTCCCAGCGCAGCATCAGCCGGCAGGGTGAAATCAAAGCTGAAGGAGCCATCGGCAGCGCTGGTCGTTTGGTCGGTGAAACAGATCGCTCCGTTGACATCATTGACGGTGATTCCAATGGCTACGCCTGCCATCGGTCCGTTGCTGCTGATGCTGCCGGTCACGTGCACGGCGCCGCCTTGAGCAACGGTGTCAGGAACGCTCAGGATGATGTTGGGCACAAAATTGGCGACCGTGACATTCACGCTAGCCTGGCTGCCACCGTAGATAGCGGTGACCACCGTGTTGCCGAAGGCCAGGGCATCTACTTGCCCGGCAGGATTTACTGTGGCTGCTGCCGGGTTGCTGCTGGTATAGGTGGCCTGGCTGGTGACATCGCGCCTGCTGCCATTGCTGTCAATGAAAGTGATCACAGTCCGGTGCGTGCCGCCGGGCGCCATCTGGTAGTCAAGGGCGTCTGCTACCAGACCAATAGCCTGACCAGTGTTCAGGTTGAGACCGACATTGTTGTCAGGAGGGGACAGGTCTGAATCTAAGTTTTTGCAGAAACTGCCCAGCAATGCATTTAGCGAAATGCCTGAATTAATCATAGCTGAATAGATGTATTGAGTTTGCTGGCTGGGAGACTCGTCACCCACCCGGTTGTCGAGCAAGGCGTTGCTGATCAGGTCATTGACGGTCAGGCCCGGAGCTACCATCTGTTTGACCGCGTTATTTGCCGTGTAGACAGCCGTGCCTACCGTTGTGGCATTACCCGCCGGCATGTTATACGGTGGCGCCTCCAGCACGCTAGCCAGCATGTAGGGAATCAGCGCTTCTTGCTGTATGTTGCAAGTGTTTTTAGCATAAGTTTGAAAGTCCGTGCCGTTGATATAAGGCTGAAAGTCATTGCTGGGAGGGTTGTAATTAATGCTGGTGGCCCTCTGGGTGGTGACCTTCAATTGGTTGTCCGGGGTTAGCTCAACGTAACGGTAGGGCGCGGGATAAGTCACCAGGGCGCCGGTCTCGATATCAAACAGGTCCTGGTTGGGGACTTTGGTGACATCATTGGTATGGAAGTGCCCGGTGAAAACCGCGTGCATCCCGTGGCTGGCCAGATTGGCAGTAACGTTAGCGGCGTCCTGGAGCACAAAATCAGGAAAGAACTGGCTATTGCCAACAAAATGGTCGGTCAATGGATGATGCTCCATCCCGATCACCGTATCACCTTTGGCAACGCCGTCGGCGATTTCCTGATCGATCCAGTCCAGCCTGGTAAAGGCACCCGTGTCTACTGCTTCTAGCGATCCGCCTGTCTCCGAGGGATTGCCGCTGGGGCTGTTGTTGGCGTAGAGGGCCGAATCCATACAGATGATCCGCAAGCCCGGCACCGGATCGACAGCATAGCTCAAGGAGTATGGATCGACAGCCACGGCCTCGTCGTAGCCAAAGTCGTGATAGATGCTCTTGAAATCGTTCATGGAGATGTGCGCTACCGGCGTGGCAGTGCTGCCGCTGTAACTGGCAGCATAGTAGTTATTGATATCATGGTTGCCATCGATCACGTAAACCTTTTTGCCTGCCGCCTTCAACTGTTCCAGTTTGCTGGCAAAGCCCTGATGGCAGATCAGTTCGCCATCATTTGTCAAGTCACCAGTAACCAAAACGATTTGGGCATCGCTGCTCTTGATGGCATTGATGGTGCTGTCCAGGATGGACGCGCTCTCCGCCC
>JAHFCR010000032.1:3341-35522 GCA_023249405.1 Peptococcaceae bacterium
CCCACCGTCGATCCGGTACTGCATGGCGGTGATGCCCTGTTTCCCATCGTAGGCCTGCGCATACAGGTTCACCTGCCCGCCGATGGCGATCTCCGCCGGAGCAATCAGGTCGATCTGCTGGTCTCTGCCCAGGTCCTTGAAAAAGCTGCGCACTCCGTCAGGCGTCGTGTAGACCAGCCGGTACCCGAAGGGCGAACCGTCCTTGCCAACCGGGTAACGCCACCAGGAACCACAGAGCGAGCTCGTAGACTGCTCGGGGAACCCGCTGTTCAGTGCGGCGTTCAGATGCCAGTGGCCGTCAAAGATCATCTTGATCTTGTAGTCTTTGAGGATGCTGGCCACGTCCGCCCAGTTCAACCAGTCCGATGAGGGCTGGTGGAAGAACAGGATGATGTTCTTGTCCCTGTTGGCCGGGAGGTCTTGCTGCAACCAGGTCAGCTGTTCCTGGGGCAGCCGGACGGCGTTGACGCCGCTTGATGAATTGCCGGTCTCGTCCGGGTCCAGGGCAATGTAGTGATAGTCTCCCTGGTCAAAGGAATAGTAGCGCTGGCTCCCGGTCATCGCAGTAAACAGGCCGTTGCCGTAGTAAACTTTGAGGTCTACAGGGATGCGCGGATCGTCCGGGCCCGTATAGTAGTTGGTGCCGCCCAGGTCGTGGTTGCCGGAGACATTATACAGGGGGATGCCGGCGTCTTTCAGGGGCTGGGCAACATCATTGTTATAGAGTTGGTACCAGGCAAGCCCCGTAGCTCCCGTAGCGAGTTTCTTGCTGTCCGCCAAGGCTACCAGGTCGCCGGTGTTCACCACGAAGGATGGCTGCAGGCTTTTCATCTCGTTGACGAACTGGGCGGCATAGGCCTCCGGGTTGTAGCCGGGATCGGCCTGCAGATACTTTACGGCGTCAGCAGTGCTGCTAAGATGCATGTCAGTTACCTGGACGAACAGGTTCGAGCCGCCAGTGCCACCGGGGTTAACGGTGAAGCTGACCGGATCGCTGACCACTCCGCCGATGGTGGCGGTGACAGTACCTGTCCCGGGGCTGACCGGTGACAGGATGCCGACACTCAGGCTAACAAAACCGGCCCCAGACGCGATCTGCCAGGTAACCTGGAAACTGGAGATGTCGTAAGGGTTGTTGGACTGGTCATAACCTGCTCTGGTGAGGTTGTTCAGGTCGTACACCACACCGCCCACCGTCAGGTCGGGGATAGGACCGTTCAGCGTTACCCTGGTTAGAACCGGCGCCGGGGCGTTGGCGACGGTAAAGACCTCGTGGCCAACCGTCCCGCCTCCGGCCACGTCTACGGTCCAAGTACCCGCGGGGGCTATGGCCGGCACTGCAAAATCGAAACCGAAAGCGCCGTCGGCGGCGCTGGTCGTTTGGCCGACGAAACAGATTGCCCCGTTGGCATCCTTAACAGTAAGACCAAGAGGTACGCCTGCCTCCGGCCCGTTATTGTAGATGCTGCCAGTCACACTCACGGCGCCGCCGGGAACAGCTGAAGCAGGAACGTTCAGCGTGATCGTGGGGATGGAACCGCCGCCACCAACCTGGTCAGCCGATACCAGCTGTCCGGAAAACCCGGCGCCGAGAGTTGTCGCCAGTACCAGTAGCATAACAACTGCGCAGTATTTCCAATCCCTCTTGATTAACACGAGTTTCACCACCTTTCAGATTTAAATGAACCGCTTCTCAGCACAACCTTGTGCTCGTCTATACAAGATCTGGCCTCATACTATATTTTTCCAGTTAATGCCAATTCATATTGTAAGTCATTTACAATCACCTGTCTCTTTGTGGCTGTGGAGATGCCGTTACTTGCGCACGTTGAGGAAATTGCCGATCATGGCGCAGGCTTCGGCCCTGGTGGCGCCGTGCTGCGGTCTGAAGCTGTTGTTCTCCGGATAGCCTTTGATCAGGCCGTCTTTAACGGCCACCGCCACGAATCCCCTTGCCCAGCCGGAGATACTGTGATCGTCTGTGAAACCGGTCTTGTCGTTCCGGCTTGCCTGGACCTCATCCTGACTGCCCAGGGAGTTAATCAGAATACAGGCCATCTGCTCCCGTGTAATCGGACTGCCCGGGTTAAAGATGCTGCCATCGCCCTTGACAATACCGGCATGAGAGGCACCCTCGACAGAGCCATAGTACCAGTCCCCGGGGGAAACGTCTTTAAAGTCCGGCGCTGCGGGGCTGAAGGCATCCAGCTTCAGCACCCTGCCCATGATGGAGACGAACTCCGCCCTGGTGATGCCGCTTTCCGGCTTAAAGATGCCGTTCGGGTAGCCGCTGATGTAGCCCAAGCCACTCAGGTTATTGATGACCTTGCTTGCCCAGTAGGAGGCCGGGACATCGGTAAAGACCTGCGGAGCAGCAGGAGCAGCAGGAGCAGCCTGCCCTGCCATCACGGCAAAGCTGGTGAAGTGGTCCACGGTCACCGAGATGGTATTACCGGAGACCGTCCCACCCAGGCTCACCCACTGCGATGAAACCGTATCGTAGTAACAGATGGACGGGATCTCCCCAGGGTTCAGGGCCGCGGGATCAAGGCTGAAGGTCAGGGTGACCGGCTTATCGAAACTGTAGCTGTCCTTGCCGTCCACCGTGAATTGGTATACGGAGCCAAGCAGTTGGAAACCGGAGGGGGCAGCTGGGGAATTGCTCGCTTTCTGCACGCTGACATCGACAGCGGTGCTGCCCTGGAGGGCGCCGGCGGGAATGCTGACCCTGGCGTCGCTGCCCAGGCTGATGCTGCCTCCTGCCGCCGGATTGACCGTGGCGCTGCCGCTGGTGCTGGTCACGGCTTCAGGGGCTGGGGCGCCGCCGCCGGGAGAGGGCTCCTGCGCGGCCGCCTGCACGGTGACCAGGCAAGTGGCAGTTCTGCTGCCATCTGTTGTGGTCACGGTAATGGTGGCGGTACCTGCGGTCACTCCCCGTACCAGTCCACCGGAATCAACGGTGGCCACCGTTGGGTTGCTGGAGGACCAGGTAACGCTCTTGTTGGTGGCGTTAGCCGGGACAACCGTGGCTGTCAGAGTGTCGCTGCCTCCAGCGGATATGGTATCGGTGGTCTTGCTCACGTTGACGCCTGTAACAGGGATGCTGGTATTGCCGCCCTGCACAGTTAAGGTCTTGCTTGCCGTCGCCCCACCCCCGGACACGAACACCTGCCAGTTGCCCGAGGCATCGGTCGGCAGACCGATATCGAAGCTGAAGGAGCCGCCGGCAGCGCTGGTCGTTTGATTCACATATTTTTCATTCCCGTTGGCATCCTTGACAGTGATGCCCACGGCCACCCCCGCTGCCGGCCCGTTGTCGCTGATGCTGCCCGCCACGTGCACGGCACTGCCAGGGGCAGCCGAAGCAGGAACATTCAGCGTAATTGAAGCGTCCGCCATAGCAATACCCGAGCATGAGAGGACTAAAGACAACACAAGCAGGAATGTAATTCCTGCACGGTAGCCAACATTGATTGCCAACAAAGGCTTTCGCCTGGATAGCATCGGAATCTTCCCTTCCTTCAAAAAGCGGAAATAAAAAATGGGGGGGGGAAGAAACAGGTTTTACCGTTTCTTCCCCTTCACCCTTAGTTGACTGTAACCGGTGTCGACAGATCGTTTGCCAGTGATTGCCAGGAAACGCTGGTAGACCAATCGTTCCAGAAGAATCCCTTGATCGTATAGCTGCCGCTGGTGGCAGGCTGGAACAGGACTGTGTACTCGGTATCCGGACTGTTCGGCACCTGGAAGGTGGCAGCGTTCAAAAACGTAGCTTGATCATGGGCGTCCAGAACTTCCAGGATCGCCAGCCCGGGCTGGCTGCTGCTGGAGTTGCTGCTGGCCGTCCACTTCAGGTAGTACTGGCTGCCATGGGTCAGGGAACCGCTCACCGGCTGTTTGTCGCCGTCCAGCACCATGAGGCTCTTGATGTCAGCAGCAAAGCCTTCGGTAAAGCTGGCGGTGTCGTGATCGCTCCACTGACCGTTATTCGTGTCATAGACTGCTGCGATCACCGTGGTGGTGGTATTCGCGTCCAGCGTCAGAGAAAACGGCGAACCAGAGTAATAGACAGAGCCGGCAACTCCCACCAGCGACGGGCTGTTGCCATCCTTGGTGTAGTAGACAGCCTGTCCGACGGACAGGGAAGCGCTGATGCTGACGGATACGGTCTGCGGCGAGGTGTAATAGTTGTCGCCGTGGGGCGTAATGGCAGGAGCAGACGGAAGATTGCCATAGGTGTAGGTAAACGGCAGGCTGTTGCTCTGCCCACCGTCGCCATAAACAGCAACAGCAACAGTACCGCTGCCCGCAGGCGCCACCGCGGTGATCGACGTATTGCTCAGAGCAGTAACATTGGCCTTGGTATTGCCAAAGTACACAGCAGTCACCGTGCTCAGGTTGGCGCCGGCGATAGTCACCGGGTAGCCGCCGGACGGCAAGCCGTGGCTGGGGGTCAAAACAGTCAAAAATGGCGTGCTGCCGACAGTGGCTACAGTGATCTCGCCAATTGCCGGGTGTTGCCCTGAGCTGCTGTACCAGAGGTTGCCGCTCCCATCGCAGGTGATCCCGATCGGGTGAATGCTGCTGTCGATGGTAGATTCGGCGATGGCGCCGGTGGCGGTCACCATGCCGATGGCCGGAGTAGCGCCCGCATCGGTAAACCAGAGGTTGCCGTCATGGCCAAGGGTCATGCCGTACGGCTTGCTGCCGCTATTCAGGCCGGTGGTGTACTCGTTGATGGCGCCGGTGGCGGGGTTCACACAACCGATGGCCGGAGTGGCGCCCGCATCGGTAAACCAGAGATTGTTGTCTGGGCCGAGGGTGATGCAAACGGGCAAACTGCCGCTATTCAGGCCGGTGGTGTACTCGTTGATGACGCCGGTGGCGGGGTTCACGCTGCCGATGATGCCTGCCAGCGGATCGGTGAACCAGAGATTGTTGTCGGGGCCGCTGGTGATACCGAACGGCCAACTACCACCGTTCACGGGGTACTCGGTGATGGCGCCGCTGGTGGTTATCTTGCCGATGGACGGATTGGAGCCCGCATCGGTGAACCAGAGGTTGCCATCGGTGTCGGGGCCGCTGGTGATGCTGTTCGGGATGCTGTCGTAGGCCAGGCCGCTGGTGTACTCGTATACCTGGCCGCTTACCGAGACCCTGCCGATGGCCGGTGTGGGTCCCGCATCGGTGAACCAGAGGTTGCTGTCTGGGCCGAGGGTCATGCTGTACGGATTGCTGTCCTTGTTCAAGCCGCTGGCGTACTCATAGATCCGGCCAGACACCGAGTCCGCCGTGCCAATGGCCGGAGTGGGCAGTCCCGCATCGGTAAACCAGAGATTGCTGTCTGGGCCGAGGGCGATGCTGCTCGGGCTGCTGCCGCCGATCAGGCCGCTGGTGTACTGCTGGCCTCCCAGTGAGCCCGTTGCGGCCTCTGCGCTACCGGCTGCCAGTAAGATATTCGGCAGCAGCAGAGCGCACGCCAGGACACAGGAGAAAAGTGCCATCAGGGCTTTCCTGTGCTTCTTTCGTTGCCAGAAATTCATTTGGTTACCCCCTTTCTTTTTGTCGCCACTACTCAGGACGATTCTCGCAAAGCCTTGTTTTCAAAGGATGCCCACCGCAATTCCTGCTCGCCTCTCTATAATGAAGCCCCAGGAAGCACTGGTTGACGCCCGTTTGATTACGCTCCACCATCTCCTCTCGCCAGGCCGGTGAGGGCACCTTTCATAATTTTTAAGACAACCCGGGTTGGCGCCCATAAGCACCAGAGTTTTCTGGCCGTTACCGACTTCTTCTCATGCTAGTATCGTATTGTTAATTGTTTATTGGCACCGGGTGAAGATGATGTAAATAAAGTCGCCTCACCCCTCCCCCTCCGTTACTTTCGCTCTGCCCGCCAGGGCCGGAATCAGTTGCGCTGCAATGTATGAGACGAGCGGGACGGTGAGAATTACCGCAATGCTGCCGGAAACAATTTGAACGGCATAGATACCGATCATATTGCTGTTGAGCAACTGATAGTAGGAGACATTCCATGAAAAGATCAGAATCAGCGTGTTTAGCGCAGCCCCCGTAAAGGCGATGATCAGGGTGTTGGCCATGGTGCCCATCATGTCGCGCCCCACATTCATCCCGGACTTGAACAGGTCTTTTACACCCAGGCCTTTGTTGCCGATGTAAACTTCGTTCACCGACGAGGCGATGGAGATGGCGATGTCCATGATGGCGCCCAATGACGAGATCAGGATCGCCGCGAACAGGAGTTGGCTGATCTTCATGTGCGTCGTCCCGGCAATCTGAATCAGGGCGTCGGACTCATTGGTGCTGTATCCTGACAGGTGGGTAATTGCCAGGGCCACCGCCAGTATCAGGTCCGAGATGGCCACCCCTGCCGCTGCCCCGAGAATGGCGGACAGGGTCTTGGCGCTGAAGCCTCCGAGCAGAACCAGCGCCACGCACAAGGTGACTATCACCACCCCCACAGCCGCCACTGCGGGCGAATAACCGCGGTAGAGCAGGGGGATGAACAGAAAGACGATACTGGTGAAGGTGAAAATGATGCCCAGCACGGACTTGATACCCCGGCTGCCTCCAATGGCGCATAGAATTACAATAAACAGCAGGGCGAAAATATAAAGGAATGGCCCCCTGTCATAACTGTAGATCCAGACGTCATAGGTATTTTTATCGGCGGTGTCGATGCAGACGATCACCTCTGAGCCGGCCGTGGCCTTAACGTTGGTCGTATAATTGAGGTAGTTTTTTACGGTCATCAGTTGACCCCGATGCTCGCCCGTAAGGACCCTGATCTGCACCATCTGACTGCCCACATAGAGCCCGCTGCCATGGTCCAGCATCAAGGACTCTGACTGGATACCCAATACTGCCGCTTTTTCATAATTGACATAAGAACCGGGTTGGGAACTGTAAAGATGATAGAACGGGGTGCTCTTGAAAAAGCTAAAAATCAACACCAGATAGACCAACAGCACCGCCGCTACAACCGCACCGGTGATCAGGCTTTTTCGAGTTAAGTTGAATTTCAGCATCGCTAACTCCTCAGCAACAAAATGATCTGCAGTGACGCCAAATTATTTTAAAATATCGGCGCATGCAAACGGTTTACATGCGCCGAATACGTCTGTACCCTTATGTCTTGCTCACGATACCCACTTTTATGGCTGCTAAGATTTAGTGATGGAGTACTGATCGATGGCAGTCATATCGTTAGTTCGATAGGTAACGATGGAGAAATGGTTGGAATCAAGGGTGACGTAGGAGAAGGTGGGCACATGCAGCTGCCACCTGCGGGCGCTAAACCACGCCGGCGTTGGCAATTGCCCGTTCCAATCGTAGAATTTGCTGCCGCTGCCGGAGTCGAGGGTCAGATAGAGAGTGCCGGTGGGATTCACCACGCTGCCGTTGAGGGTGGTCTGGTTCATCTGCGCCGCCCCGTTGAGTATCTGGTAGGACCTGGTGTACTCATGGTCATGGCCGGACATCACGATATCGATGTGATACTTGTCAAACACCGCCGGATAATTGGCCCTTCTGAACTGGATGTCCGGATCGGTGTAATGGTTGGCCTCGCTGTATACCGAGTGGTGAAAACTGACGATCCTCCACTTGGCGTTCGGATTGGCGGCGATGGCCTGTCCGATAAAAACGTCGTGCGTGGCAACGCTTAGGGTGTTGCTGTTGAGCACCATAAACAGGGCATTGCCATAGGTATACCAGTAGTCGCCGTCGTTGCCAAATGCGCTGGCGCCGTATTGTGTGGACTGGTTGGGCAGATTATAGTGATAGGCGAAGTACGGGCCCAGGGAATAATCATGGTTGCCATCGATGTTGGCCACCGGAAGGCTCGTCATCTGAGGCACGAAATATTCGGCATATTCCTGATCTTGCCCTCCCTCTACACCACCAGTCCCTATTCCTGGCGTATCATCCCGATCTTTGGTCGTTTCATTGTTGACCTGATCGCCGAGGGACATCAGAAAGCTGACGTCGGGGAACTTGTTGAGGGCCTTAGTCACCGTGTCCCGCCAGCCGGCTCCGTCGATTGCAACGGATTGTTGAGCATCTTTAGTGTCTTGCGCTGGTTGACCGGGGGTAAGAACCTCACATCTAGCCCCGATCTGCGGGTCGCCTACAGCCAGGAAGCTGAAGCTGCCGGGCTTCTTGGTAGTGAAAGTATAAATGGAACTCCAGTTGGCTTCGGTATTGTCGCCGAAGCGATACAGATACGCTGTCGAATTGGAGAGACCGCTCACCGTTACTTTGTTCTGATAAAAACTGCCCGGGCTGAGAGCGGTAGCTGAAGTGCCGTAGTAGGAGGCAACGCTTGTCCCATAAAACGCTGTCACACCGGTGCTGGGAAAGGTAGTGCCATCCCAATTGGCGGGCTTGGCGGCAATTTGCACCGTCGGGATGGGAGATGTTGGATTGGGAGCTGTGGAAGTGGGCAGTGGAAGAGTCAAACCGCTAGTGGTGGCCCATGAAAAGCAGAGTTGCGTGGCGTCGCTGCCGGGGGTGATGTTCAGCATGCTGATACCGTTGAGGCCGCCGTAGTAGCTGGAGGCACTGGCGGCAACCGGAGCGCCGGCGCCGACGTTGATGACCAGCCCGGCAACGGCCATTGCAACTACCAACAGCGATGACAATAAGATATAACCGACTTTTCTAAGCTTGCCTGGCATAAATTCCCCTCCTAAAATTTGCAATGTTTTTTCTCAATACCTGGTTTCGCTTTGGGCGCTGCGCTTGAAAAGCCCTGCCCCTGCGTCAATCCTTCTCAACCTTTTTAACTGTCACTGCACGAAAACAAACTCCGTCCAATCAAACCAAGTAGATCAATATCCACCTCCCGCCTGAAGGCCCGCCCATCATTGCCCGTCCAACCAACCTTAAAGATCAGCATAAGCTCCGAATATTAAGATAAGATAAAGCTCTGAAGAATTTAATGTTAATCTCTGTTGACATAAGAATTTCGCTTTCTGGGCCGGCATTGCCGTGGCAAACGCCGTTACTGGCGGATAGCCTCGACGCTGTTTCCTTAGAGTTAGAGCAGAAGTAGAAAAAATGACGGGAGAAGTGGTCAACCCACTTCTCCCGTCCTCGTCCTAGTTGACTGTCACCGTTGTCGACACATCAGTTGCCAAAGGTTGCCAGGTAGCGCTGGTCGACCAGTCGTTCCAGAAGAATCCCTTGACCGTATAGCTGTTGCTGGCAGCAGACTGGAACAGGACCGTATACTCGGTATCCGGGCTGTTTGACACCTGGAAGGTGGCAGCGTTCAAAAACACCGCCTGATTATTGGCGTCCAGGGCCTCCACGATCGCCAGGCCGGGCAGGGCGCCGTCGGAGTTCTTGGAGGCTCTCCAAGATAGATAGTATTGCCTGCCATGAGTTAGCGGCCCGGTGACAGGCTGTCTGTTCGCATCCAGCACCGCAATGCTTCTGATGGTAGCGCCGGCAGTGCCCTTAGTAAAGGTTGCAGTAACCGGCGTGCTCCACAGGCCGGTAGCGGGGTCGAACGCCGCTGCCGTCACCGTCGTGGTTCCGGTAAGAGTGAAGGGCCTTGAATACACGTAGCTGTAAACCGTGGGAGCCGAGCCGTCCAGGGTATAGCAAGCCATGTCCCCTGCGGGGATATTGCCAATGCCCACCGTCTGGGTATTGGTAAAGTAGCCGCCGTTAGGGGTGATGGTGGGCGCAGCCGGAGCAACGCCTACACCGCTCTGTTTCTCGATGCCGAAGGTTTCCATGACGTAGGGTTGGGCGTTGTTCTTGTTCTGGTCGATCTCGTAGGAGATCACACTCAGTTTGCCGCCGTCGACGGTGATACTTTCGAAGGTCTGGATCTGGCCCCTCTCCGGCCTGGTGGTATCGTTCGGGTCGGGCCCGTATTGGGCGGCATGGTTTTCGTCAGCGTTATCAAAAAGATTGAAGTAGCTGGGATCGATGGTCTTGCTCTTGTAATACACTTTGGCGCCGGCAGCGCCGGGGATCAGATAGATGGAACCGCTCGGGTTGACGATGTATTTGATGCCCTGCCCATTAAATGTTTCAGTGATCTGGGTCTCGGCCGCCGCCGCACCGTCCGCCTTGATCGGCTTGCTGCGGGCATAGATGTGGTCATGCCCCTGCAGCACCAGGTCGATGCCCAGGCTGGCCATCGCCGGAGCGACCTTGGCTCTGAGTCCGGTGGCTCCGGCTATGTCTGAGTCGGTGGCATGGTTGGCAGTGGTGTAGGGTCCCTTGTGCAGAACGGCGATGATCCATTTTGCTCCCGCGGCCCTGGCCGCCTGTACGTCAGACTGCATCCACTGCAGCTGGGCCGGGCTGAAATCGGCATAGTCGGCCGAGCTATCGTTGGTGTTCAGCACAATGAAGTGAGCATTGCTGTAATTGTAGGAGTAGTAATCGCCCTTGGCGGTGTCCTGGCTGTTGGGCGCTTCAAGGTCGAAATGCTGGATGAAAGCGTTGGTCGTCGCATCATGGTTGCCGGCGACCGGAACGATGGTGGTGCCCAGCAGGCTGGCTTGCGCCTGGTTCAGCATCCAGTTCCATTCCTGCTCGTTGTTTCCGTCTTCCACGATATCGCCGTTGAGCGCCAGGAACTTGGCGTTGCTCACCGTGGCCAGGGCATTGGCGATGGTCTGCGACGAGAGGGTGGCCTCACCCTCGTCCAGGGCCTGGGTGTCGGCCAGATCGACGAAGGTGAAGGCGCCGCTGGTAGGCGCCGTTTGGAAGGTTCCGACTGCGCTCCAAACATCCAGAGTCGCATCGCCAACCCGGTAGCGGTAGCTGGTGTTGGCCTGCAGTCCCGTAGCCTCGGCCTTGTGGACCCGCTCGCCGGGGGAGTTCGTGGAGGCCGTCCAGGCACCGCTGAATTTGGCAGCCTGGCTCCAGTCGGGAGTGGTCCCGGCATTCGGCTCCACCTGCAGGTCGCTGGCACCAGACGCGCTGCCGGTGTACCAGGTGAAGCCCTCTGCTCCGGCCGGGTCGCCGTTGATGGTGGCCGTTATTTTGCTCACCGTATCGTAAGTGTTGGCGTTGCCGCTGGCGATCCGGCCCTCGATCGCTGCCGTGATGCCGGATGCTCCAGCCGCAGTCACTGCGGCGCTGCATGCCTGCATGACATCGATGCCTGTATCTGTAGAGGCAACATTTTTGAAAACAACAAAGCCGTCGCCGCCCCCGGACACGAAGTTGTTGGTGGCCACCCTGTAGGCGCCAGTCATGTTGACCGGGGTACCGTCGGATTTGGTGATGCGGAACACCCTGCTGCCAACGGGCTGTGTCATGTCATAGGAGAACTTCAGGCCGGAGATCTGCACGCCCCTGCCGTCCGGGTAGCCGGATTGGGGTGTCAATGCCTCCTCCAGTACCGTTTTTACCTGGGCGCCGGTCATGTTGCAGGTGGTGATGGTGTTCCCGAAGGGCTGAAAGGCCAGCATGGTGGAATAGGTAATGGTTCCCTGGGGAATGTCGATGCGCAGACCACCGTTGTTCATGAAGCCGAAATCGGCATTGACCTTGTTGCGGATGACATCGGTCGACCAGTTGCCGGCCAGCGACTCGCCACAGGGGGAGACAGCCTGGGCGCGGGTCAGGGTGATGGCGGCAGAACCCAGCACCTCGTTGAGGATGGGGCCCTCATCGAGCTTGGTCTGGGCAACGATCTGATAGACCTGCTGAGCAACGGCGCCATCGATCTTCGGCGAGGCTGCCTTATACCCGAAGGGGAAGGCAGTACTGCCGGTATCTTCAGGGTAGTAGCCGCTGTTGGCGTTTGTGAACACCGGCTTGCCATCGCCGCCCAGATAGAACTTCAGGTCGATGAACCCGTAGCCGTAGGCGTTGCCGATCTCCAGCGGGATGGTCGCTCCTGCATTGGTAGTCACCGTAGTGTTGACGATAGAGTGCGTGTGGCCGCCCAGAACGGCGTCAACACCGGTCAGTTGTTTGGCAATGTCCACGATCGGGCCGGAGGCGCCGTTGTTGTAATTATCGCCCTCATGGATCAGGGCGATCACTACCTGGGCGCCATGCGCCCTGGCATCAGCAGCGGCGGCATTGACGCAGGTCACGTTGCTCCGCACGTCGTAGGGAGCGATGTTGTCCGCCAGCACGATGTTCGGCGTATCCTCGGTGAGACCGCCGACGACGGCGATCTTCTCCCCGTCCAGGGTGAAGATCTGATAGGGATCGAAGACGGTGTTATTGGTGCCTTTGTAGAACAGGTTGGCGCAGACGAAGGGGTAGTTGGAGTAGACACTCTGAGTGATACCGGTGACCTTATCCAGGCCCCAGTCGAACTCGTGGTTGCCGACGGCGGACGCCGCCACACCCATGGCGTTAAAGACCTGCATCACCGGCTTGCCGTACTCCAGGTTGGACATAGCGGTACCCTGGTAGTTGTCGCCGCCGGACAGGATCAGCGTCCGGGTAGGATTGTTGGCAAAAACGACGTCACTGACGTTCTCGGCCAGCTCGGCAGCCACCGGAGTGCCAGAGGTAGTTTCCAGCGTGCCGTGCAGGTCGGTGACCTCCACGATGTCGAACGTAGCCGGATTGACCTGCACCTGGATCGGGCCGGAAGCGGTCGCCCCGCTCTCGGTCACGGCGCTGCCCTTGACCACGATGCTCACGTTCACCGGAGTAGTCACCGGGGGGGATGCGGTGCCGGAGACAGTGATCAGGATGCTGTTGGCGCCGGGCACCTTGGCAGCGGTATCGGTAAGCCCAGCTGGAAGGCCGGTCATAGCGAGATCGGAGGCATAGACCGCATCCCTGACGGTGCCACTGCTAATTTTAATCGTCCAGGTGCTGTCGCTGGATACCGTGGTGTTGCCTGCAGTCATGGCCACAGTGGCATCGGTGGCGGCGCCAGCCACCTGTACGGGACCCTGGGCGGGGGGCTGGAACCAGTCGATGATATTGTTGAAGATGTTGCTGTTGGACAACGAAGAGTCTCCCAACTCGTAATCGGAGAAAAAGGTTGTTCCCGCCGCCACCAGTTTGCCGCCTCCGGCCAGTTGCTCGGCGCCCAGCATGTGCAGCTGGCCGTCCGGCGGGGTGACCCTGCCGTCATGATCGGAGTCTGTTCCGGACGTGGTGCTGTTCGGCTTGACCATCCAGTCGATGGCGCTGTCATTACCGTAGACCTGCAGATAGACCGACGAGCCGCTGTACATCCTGAACGGCAGGCCGGTGTCGCCCGATTTCACCAGATTGTACTTGGGGGCCTCGTACTGGGAGAAATTAATTTTATAAGCGCTTCCGACCTGATTGGCGGGGTTGCTGTCCGTCAACTCGTCGTCGTTAAAGCGCATGTCAGACCCCAGGGTCTGGAGCACCGCATTCCCCTGTGCAGAACTCGCATAGGCGCCTGTTCCATCACCGTAATCCGCGCTGCAGGTGACGATCAGGTTGCCTCCGGCATAGACGTAGTTCGTCACGGCCGTCATCTCATCGGAGGAGAGCACGGACGTCTTGCCGGGATCGGTGATGATCAGCACCTTTGCCCCGCTCAGGACGCTCGACGTCAGGGTGCCGGTGTTCACGACCACATTGAAGCCTTTGGCTTGAAGAGCGGTTTTCATCATGGTGCCACTGTTAGGATAGGATCCGTTCGCTGTGTAGATATTGGCGTGTCCAGCGTCAATCACCGCCACCGGCTGGCTGCCGTCGGCCAAAGCCCGTCTGGACGCCGGAGCATAACCGAGAGTGAACACGAACATGACCAGGAGCGCTACTGTCAACCATCGGGTCAGGTTTTTGTTCAGAAACATCAATACGCCTTCCTTTCTGTTTTAATGATCTGCCTATTTACGCTCACCCCGTCTGACAAGCCATCGTTTTTTCGATAACACCCCCCCCTGACTGCCTGTACTCTTACTTGAGAGCGCTACAGACAAAGAGCCACCAGCAGCGATAGCGGCGGCGGCGGCGAGTGTAGCAAGGTGTTCTCTAATGATAGCCCGGATGTATTAATCTGCTGTAAAAATTATGTTATTTTGCCAATAAGATTTTGGTTAACCCCCATAACCGCCTATCAGATTCGCATGGGGCAATTAAAAAGCCCATTCCTCAACTGCTCGGAATGGGCATAACGCCACATGAATTTATTAAAAATCGCTGAACATCATTGCGCCGCGATCAAAACCGTCTTACAAGCACAAAGCTCGCTCTTTGGGCAGGCCTGTTAAAACCTGCTCACTATGTACGGCAACAAAAACAAGCACAGCACCAAAAGCATTGTTGCCACGCCAACCAATCTTCGCGTCATAAAAAAGGCGGCAGTGGGCTCTCTTACGGCTTTCCAGCCTTCAAATGTTTTCCATATCATTCTCGGGTTGAATGCATTTAACAAACCTACAATAAATATAAGTATGAAAACAATCGTGGGAATGATCATGATTCCCTTGGGCATCAACAGTTAGCCCCCTTTTTCTTTAGTCTCCTTGGGATTATGGCGGGATTAGCCTGGCTTCATCCGACGTCTAACCGCCCACTAATACCCCCGCTTCAAAAAGTGGTGGGTTAAGGGGTACATTTTGGCTGGGTACCGGGGCACCCCGGTGGCGTGGGATCGGCTCAGCTAAGCATCAGGTGGGGTAAAAACCCGTCTGATGCCAGTTTCACCTTATCGCTCCTGTTTTCCCCCGTCGCCCGGTTCTCCCAGCGCCTTTTTCAACAGATCTCCCAGGTTGCTGCCGATCGCTCCCTGATCGCTGTACTGGGCGATCAACTTCTGGTTCAGCCGGCTGGCGCCCGGCGAACTCTTGAAGCCGCCGTAGCCATCATTGTCCACCGGCTGCCGGTGACCACACTCCCGGTCGGGGCAGAGCAGCATCTGGCCGTGCCGGCCATTGACCAGCAGCATGAACTTGCCGCAGGCCGGGCACTTGGTCTTGGAGACATTGTCCGCATGATAGACGGTGGTGCTATCCGACCGGACATTCCTGACCAGTTCCTCGGTGTGCTGCCTGATGGCGGTCAGGAACTTCGTCTTGTTTTCCCTGCCCTGGGCAATGCCGGACAGAGACCGCTCCCAGCGGGCGGTCAGCTCCGGCGTCTTCAACGCCGGCGCCACCAGATTCACCAGTTGGATCCCCTTGGAGGTGGGCGCCAGTTCCTTGCCGCTGCGTTCGACATAGTTATGGTCCAGCAGTTTCTCGATGATCTCCGCCCGGGTGGCCGGTGTCCCCAGCCCACCCTGCTTGACGGCCTCGCGCAATTCTTCGTCCTCGATCAGTTTGCCGGGGCTCTCCATGGCGGTCAGCAGGGTGGCCTCCGTGTAGCGACCCGGGGGCCTGGTCTGCTTTTTGGCGACCTTGCAGGACCTGACCTTTTTCACGGCCCCTTTGTGCTGCTGGGCCAGCGTCTGCTCGGGCAGCGCCTCCTCCCCCGCCTTCTCCTCCCTGTCTGTCAACTGCACCGTCACCGCCCGCCAGCCCTGGGACTTGGCTACCCGGCCACAGGAGTAAAAGCGCTCTGCCTGGACCTCTGTGACCAATGTGGTCTGGTCATAGGTGTAGGGAGGATATAATACGGCCAGGAAACGCCTGGCAATCAGGTCGTAGAGGTTTCTCTCCTCGATCGTCAAGTCTTTCAATTGCAGGGGCTGTTCGGTCGGGATAATGGCATGGTGATCCGACACCTTGCTGTTATCCACGAAGCGCTTGCCCGGAGCCGGGGGTTTCTGCAGCAGCGGCGCCACCAGCGGCGCATAGGGACCGACGCCCATCGACCGCAAACGGGCCGGCAGCGTCGGCACGATGTCGGTGGTAATATAGCGGGCGTCGGTGCGCGGGTAGGTGACCAGCTTATGCCGCTCGTACAAGACCTGCAAGACCTGCAGGGTTTTCTGGGCCGACCAGCCCAGACGGCGGTTGGCATCCCGCTGCAATTCGGTCAGATCGTAGGCCAGGGGCGGCGGCTCGCTCTTGCCCTCGGTCTTGACTTCGACGACCGTACCCGATTGGTCGCGCACCCGGGCGGCGATCTCCTCAGCCCTGGCGTGGTCGAAGAGACGCCCACTGCCGCCGGAGCCGCGCCAGTCGCCGAAGTAGTCGCCGAAATCGGCTCTAATTGTCCAGTAATCCACCGGCACAAACTCCTTGATCTCCTTCTCGCGCTGCACGATCATGGCCAGGGTGGGGGTCTGCACCCGGCCGGCGGTCAGCTGGGCATTGAACTTGCAGGTCAGCGCCCGGGTCACGTTCAGCCCGATCAGCCAGTCGGCCTCGGCCCGGCAAGCGGCGGCGTCATACAGGTTGTCATAGGCATTGCCGGGCTTGAGACTGGCAAAACCGTCCCGGATGGCGGCATCGGTCTGGGAGGAGATCCACAGGCGCTTGAAGGGCTTTTTCCAATTGGCCAGGGTCATGATCCAGCGGGCGACCAACTCGCCCTCCCGGCCAGCATCGGTGGCGATCACCAGTTCGCTGATATCCGAACGCTGCATCAGCGATTTGACGGCGGCGAACTGGTGGGAGGACTGCCTGATCACCTTGAGTTTCATGTGCGGCGGGACCATGGGCAGGTCCTCCAGCCGCCACTGTTTATATTTCTGGTCATAGTCCTCGGGCTCGGCCAGGGTTACCAGGTGCCCCAACGCCCAGGTGACCACGTACTGCGCCCCCTCGAAAAAGCCCTTGTTCTTGGCGGTACAGTTCAAGACTCTGGCAATTTCCCGGGCCACGCTCGGTTTTTCCGCCAGCACCAGCCGTTTCATCCACTCACCCCGCTGCTCAGCGTTCTTATTCCATAAACAGGTTCTCCATAAAGGGCTTAAAACCAATGCTACAGCAATTATAGCACAATCTTTCCCAGGTTCAGACGCGCCGCAGCCTCCAGCTTAGTTTGCAGGATTCTGCCTAGCGACTGGTGTATTTTATTAAGAACTTGCATAGCGGAGGTATCGCTTATGAACAGGAGAGGCGCTGGCGTGGGTTTCTGCCTTATCGCCGCATTACTGTTTTTGTCCAGATATATCACTGCCGCCATCTACATTTCCAACATGCTGGGGTCCTGGGGTCCCGATATTTTTGTCAAGGGACTCGCTTACGTTGGAGGCAGCTTGACAACGTTAAGCGTCATTTCTTTGATCGCAGGAATCATCTATCTCCTTTTCGCAGAAATTAAAAAAGAAAGCTAATTGCAATCTGATTTTGTGGCAAAATACCGTCTCTGGACGAAAGGAGTGTGCATCATAGGCTCAGTGGATTTGATCGCCACCGCCACCTTCGGGTTGGAGGCGGTGGTGGCCCGTGAGGTGCAGTTGCTCGGCTATGGAGATGCCAGGGTGGCCAACGGCAGGGTGAGCTTCAAGGCCGGCCCGGAGGCGATCTGCCGGGCCAACCTCTGGCTGCGCAGCGCCGACCGGGTGCTGATCAGGATGGGCGAATTTTCAGCCCTATCCTTCGACGAGTTGTTTGAACAGACCAAGGCACTGCCCTGGGCGGACTGGATCCCCGAGAATGCCAACTTTCCCGTCGAGGGGAAGTCGATCAAGTCCAAGCTGTTCAGCGTGCCGGACTGCCAGGCAATCGTCAAGAAAGCGGTGGTGGAGAGCCTGAAGGGCCGCTATCACCGCCAGTGGTTCGAAGAGACAGGTCCACGCTGCACCATCGAGGTGGCCCTGCTGAAAGATGTCGCCACCCTGACCATCGACGCCACTGGCCCTGGCCTGCACAAGCGCGGTTACCGCAAGCTGAGCAGCGCTGCCCCACTCAAGGAGACCCTGGCTGCAGCCATGATCAGTCTGAGCCACTGGCGGGCGGAGCAACCCCTGCTCGATCCGCTGTGCGGTTCCGGCACCATTCCCATCGAAGCGGCCCTGATCGGGCTCAATATCGCCCCGGGATTGAACAGGGAGTTCGTCGCCGAAAGCTGGCCGGTGATACCGGAGAACCTATGGCGTGATGCCCGCCAGGAAGCCCGGGACCTGGCCCGCCGGGATCCCCAATTACAGGTCCGCGGCACCGACATCGATCCGGAGGTGCTCAGCCTCGCCCGCTACCATGCGCGCCAGGCCGGGGTGGCCGAACTGATCTCCTGGCAGCAGGCGCCCCTGGCAGAGTTGCAGACCAAGCGCCAATACGGCTGCATCATCTGCAACCCGCCATACGGCGAGCGAATGGAAGACGCCCAGAGCGTGGAGCGCCTTTATAGGGAGATGGGGCGGGTGTTCAAATCGCTGGATACCTGGTCCTTCTATGTATTAACAGCCCACCACGGATTCGAGAAACTGTTTGGCCGCCGGGCCGCCAAGAAACGGAAGCTGTATAACGGCCGCATCGAGTGCAGCTTTTACCAGTTCTTCGGCCCTCCCCGCCCCCACGCCCGCTGATGCGGGCTGGCCCATTACGCAACGGATGAAAGGGATGACAAGGATGAATGACGCTGAAACTGAAAGGACCTATCCCCTCCGCTGGGCGATACTGCTGATCGTTGCCGTGACACAGGTGATCTTAAACATTCTACAATTTCAAGTAGCCGGTTTGGCTGATCGCCTCATACCGGCCATGCACCTCCAGCCAGGGCAGTTTGCCATGGTCCTCACCGCTCCCATGCTGACCGCCGCTCTTTTTGGCATCCCCGCCGGCGCCCTGGCGGATCGCTTCGGCGCCAAAGCAACGATTGCAGCCGGCCTGATCGTCACCACCATCAGCAGCTTCGGCCGGATCACCGCCGGTAGTTTTGGCGTTCTTTTCGCCTGGATGTTCGCTCTCGGCTTTGGAACCGCTTTTATCAACGCCAACGCATCCAAGATCCTGGGCGCCTGGTTTCCGCGACGGCAGATGGGGACCGCCATGGGAGTCTATATCGCAGCAGCTAATGCCGGCATCGCTATTGCTCTAGCTACCTCAGCACTGTTCCCGTCTGTCCGCAACGCCTTTATCTCCTCCGCGATCGTCATGCTGTGCGCCCTGGTGCTATGGCTGTTCCTCATACAGTCAAGCCCGGCAGGGACGCCGCCGGCGCCGATCCAACCGGTCACAGAATATCTGGGGGTGGCTGTTAAAAACAGATACATCTGGTTTGGGGCGGTGGCCATACTGCTCTTCATGGGCTCATGGGTCGCCCAGACCGGAAATCTGCCCAATGCGCTCGCTCAATCCAAGGGAGTCAGCCCGGTCATTGCCGGTCTGACGGCATCCTCTCTCAGCCTGGCCTTCATCATCGGCTCTGTTATCGGTCCCATCCTTGCCGAGAAACTCGGCCTGATCAAACCCCTGCTCACTCCAACAGCAATTTTGGCCGCAATCGCCTCTTACCTGGCCTGGCTAGTTCCCTTCGGGGCGTCAACCTGGATGCTGCTGATGATCACCGGAGTCTTGCTCGGCGCCTCCGTGCCGCTGATCATGTCGCTGCCGATGCTGCTTCCCGGGATTGGACCTGTTTACGCCGGCAGCGCGGGTGGCATCCTCAGCATGTTTCAAATGGGCGGCGCCTTTCTCATCCCGTCCTATGTGATCATACTGCTGGCAGGGTCGAACGTAGATCTGGCGTTCTTGTACATCAGCATCGGCTATCTCCTCTTTGGCGCGGCGCTGCTGTCCATCCCCGAGCTGGGCCGGATGGGGGCCGCGAGCAGATAAAGGCACACCGTAAACGCGAGGACCGTCCTCGCGTATCGTTTTTGTAGCTGGAACTCAGGACTTAAACCGCTTGGCTTAGATTGGGCTTTGCAACTGGCAGGGCGGGATGACCTGCAGCAGGCGCTAGAGGAGGCTTCCTTAAAATTATAAAACTATGATTCAAAGGAAAATGGGTCAGGCAGGCGCTTCTGCACTGACCGGGATGAAGCGATCAAATTCTGAAGCTGCGACAGCAGCATGCCGGCGAACATCAGGGCGCACCCCAGGATGCTCCGTAACCCCAGACTCTCGTGGAGCAGGATGGTGCCCCCGAGGGCCGCGAACACCGTCTCCATACTCATGATGATCGCCGCCGGGGCCGGCTGGGCATGCTTCTGGCCGAAGATCTGCAGGGTGTAGGCCACGCCGACCGACAACAGCCCGCTATAGAGAATGGGGATGCCCGCCTGCCGGAGACCGGCCGCGGTGATCGGCTCCCAGATCAGGGCCACCCCCAGGCTGAGCGCTCCGCAGACGGCAAACTGGGTGCAGGCCAGTTTCAGGGTGTCCACCTTTCGGGTGAAGTGATCGATCACCAGGATGTGCGCCGCCCAGAAAAATGCCCCCACCAGTTCGAGCAGATCCCCGTAAGACATGGCAAAGCCCTGCTTGATGCTTAAAAAATATAACCCTGCCAGGGCGATGACGGCGCCCAGCCAATTGCCGAGGCTGATGTACTTTTTGAGGAATATCCCCAGGATCGGCACCAGCACTATGTACAGTCCGGTGATGAAGGCCGCCTTGCCGACTGTCGTGTCGGCATAGATCAGTCCCACCTGCTGCAGTGATGCGCCGCTAAACAGGATCAGCCCGCAAATCAGGCCGGCCGGCATGACAACGCGGAGGCTCCCCCGGTCAGACCCACCATCCCGTGATCTGAAAACTGAAGACCTATTGCCAAAGAAGAGGATCAGGGGAAGCAATGACAGGCTGCCCAGAGCAAACCTGACACCGTTAAAGGTGAACGGCCCCACGAAAGCGACCCCGACCCGCTGCGCCACGAAGGCAGATCCCCAGATAATGGCAGTCAGCAAAAGCAACAGGTTAGATTTTAGCGTCTGTGAGTTCATATCTCTTCTCTTTTATGATCCGGCCTCATAAAAGCAAAACTTGCTTCAGGTGAGGTTTTTACCCCATCTGAAGCTCGTTGAGCTAATCTTGTCCGGACACTCCTATTCCAATACACAGCGGCCCTTAAACAGGGCCGCCTCAATTATATCATATCAACCCTTGATATTTGCTTCAGATCGGGTTATTCGTTCGCTGCGGCAAAACAAAACCATCTCACCGGCGCACCGGCCTTTTCAATGAATGCTGATCGTAAACAGGCTTACTATTAGTCCACCCGGCTGATCGCCTGCTTCAGGCTGCCGACTAGGGCGGCGACCCGTTCCAGCATCTGTTCCCGGTCTGCGGCATACTGCTCGACCAGGCTGACAATGGCGCTGCCCACGATCACGGCATCTCCCAGCTGCGCCATCAAGGCTGCCTGCCCCGGACTGGAGATACCGAAGCCGATCGCCAGCGGCTGGGTGGTGCAGGCCCGTGCCCGTTCCATGAACTCCTCGATGCCGGGGGGAAGCCCTTCCCGGGCACCGGTGACGCCGGTCAGAGAGACACAGTAGACAAACCCCCCGGCCAGGCGCCCGATCCGGTCCAGGCGCTGAGGGGTGCTGGTGGGCGCGGCGAAGGGGATGAGATGTACATGGCAGGGGTGCATTTCCGCCAGCAGCGGAGCGCTCTCCTCCACCGGCAGATCCGGGATGATCAGCCCGTCCACACCCGCGGCGGCAGCTGCAGCTGCAAAGGAGGCCAGTCCATAATGGAGCACGGGATTATAATAGGTCATCAACAGCAGTGGAACGGAGGTCCTTTCCCGCAGACTTCGCACCAGCCCGAGGATTCCGGCCAGAGTCGTTCCGCCGGCCAGGGAACGCAACGAGGCGCGCTGGATCACCGGGCCGTCGGCCATCGGATCGGAGAAGGGCACGCCCAGTTCGATCAGGTCGGCCCCGGCCCGCTCCATGGCCAGCACCAGTTCGGCGGTGGTATCGTAGCCGGGGTCGCCGGCAGTGATGTAAGCGATCAGGCCCTTGCGGCCACCCCGCCGCAGCCGGTCGAAGACAACATCGATCCGGTTGCATCCGGCGCTGTCCACCGGTGTCATGCCAGGTTCAGCTGGCAACATCTATTTCACCCCCAGGATTTGCGTAATGGCAGGAACATCCTTGTCGCCCCGTCCGGAGATGTTGATGATCATGATCTGATCACTGTCCATCCCGGGCACCAGCTTGACGGCGTAGGCCACGGCATGGGCGCTCTCCAGGGCCGGCAGGATCCCCTCGGTCCGGGACAGCAGTTGAAAGGCCTCCAAGGCCTCACTGTCTGTGACCGCCACGTACTCGGCGCGCCCGGAATCCTTGAGGTAACTGTGCTCAGGCCCCACCCCCGGGTAGTCCAGGCCGGCGGAGATGGAATAGGCCTCCACCACCTGCCCGTGCGGGTCCTGCAGCAGGTAGCTGAGAGCGCCGTGCAGCACCCCGACCTGGCCGGCGGTCAGGGTGGCAGCGTGCTGGCCGGTAGCAATCCCCTGCCCCGCCGCCTCCACCCCGATCAGGCGCACCGGGTCATCCAGGAAGGGGTGGAAGATCCCCATGGAGTTACTGCCACCGCCCACACAGGCCACGATGCAATCCGGCAGCCGCCCTTCCTGCTCCAGCAACTGCGCCCGGGCCTCCACCCCGATCACCGACTGGAAGTCCCGCACCATCATCGGGTAGGGGTGCGGCCCGCCGACGGTCCCCAGCAGGTAATAGGTGTTCCGGACGTTGGTCACCCAGTCGCGCATCGCCTCGTTCATGGCATCCTTCAGTGTCCGGTTGCCGCTGGTCACGGGTACCACCTCGGCTCCCAGCAGCCGCATCCGGAAGACGTTCAGCTCCTGGCGCCTGATGTCCTCTTCACCCATGAAGACAGCGCACTCCATATCGAACATGGCCGCCGTAGTGGCAGCAGCCACCCCGTGCTGGCCGGCGCCGGTCTCGGCGATCACCCGCCGCTTGCCCATCCGTTTGGCCAGCAGCGCCTGGCCCAGGGTGTTGTTGATCTTGTGCGCCCCGGTATGGTTGAGGTCCTCCCGCTTCAGATAGATGCGGGCGCCCCCCAGGCGCCTGGTCAACCGCTCGGCAAAATAGAGCGGGCTGGGACGTCCCACATAATGTTTCAGGTAATAGCGGAACTCCTCGTCAAAGGCCGGATCCTGCCGGGCCTCTGAATAAGCCCTGGTCAGTTCATCCAGAGCCGGCATCAGCGTCTCCGGAACGAACTGCCCGCCGAAGGCGCCGAAGTGGCCGCCTGCATCAGGTAGTTCAATCTTAGTAGTCAAGCTCATGATTCAACCTCCTCACCGTCCTGAGCAACGCTGCGATCTTGACCGGGTCCTTGACGCCGCCGGTCTCCACCCCGCTGCTTACGTCGATGGCATATGGCCTGGCCTGGGAGACCGCCTGCTCCACGTTGTCCGGGGTGATCCCTCCGGCCAGGATGATGTAATGCCCTGATCCGGCCTGACGGGCCAGCTCCCAGTTGAAGCTCTGTCCGGTGCCCCCCGCCTGGCCGGGTACGTAAGCATCCAGCAGGCAGGCAGCCACGTCATATCTGGCCACCTGTTCCAGCACCGAATTGTCACGCACCCGGAATCCCTTGACCACCGGCAGCCGCCAGCCCCGGCAGTAGGCCGGGGGTTCCTCCCCGTGAAACTGCAGCAGGCCCAGCCGGCAGGTCTCGGCTATCTCCTGCGCCTGCTGGCGGGGGGCGTCCACAAACACTCCCACCGTGCTGATGAAAGGAGGCAGGCGTTCGATGATCCGTGCGGCCTCCCCGGGCTCTATCCGCCGCGGGCTGGGAGCGAAGACGAAGCCCAGGGCGTCGGCGCCGGCATCCACCGCTGCCAGGGCGGCCTCCAATGTCCTGATCCCGCAGATCTTAACCCGCACCATCGGCAGCAGCCCCCTCCAGCAGCATCCGGACCGCCCCTGCCAGATCATCCTGCTCCATCAGGGCCTCCCCGACCAGCACGGCGTCCACCCCGGCCTCTCCCAGGCGCAGCACCTGCTCAGGGGTGCGGATGCCGCTCTCGCTCACCACCGTCACGCCTGGCGGGATCAGAGGCAACAGATTGAATGTTGTCTCCAGATCAGTCTTGAAGCTGTGCAGATCCCGGTTGTTGATCCCTATCAGCCGCCCTCCGGCCGCCGCAGCCAGGATCGCCTCGGAGGCGCTGTGCACCTCGACCAGGGCCGTCAGGCCCAGATCGGCTGCCAGTCCCAGGTAATCCTCAAGTTGGCTGGGGGCCAGGATGGCGGCGATCAACAGCACCGCGTCCGCCCCCAGAGCGCGGGATTCGAAGATCTGGTAATCGCTGATGATAAAGTCCTTGCGCAGCAGCGGCAGCCCGGCCGCCTCCCGGGCCATGGCCAGGTAGTCCGCATGCCCCTGGAAGAAGGCCTCGTCGGTGAGGACGGAGAGCGCCCGCGCCCCACCCAGTTCGTAGGCCCCGGCAATGGCCGCCGGGTCGAAATCCTGACGGATCACTCCCCGGGACGGTGAGGCCTTCTTGATCTCGGCGATCAGCTTGACGGGAGCGGTGGCCGCCGATGGCCGCCTCATCCCTGATCTCTCCGGGGCGAGGCGATCAACTCCCCTCTCCTCCCGTTTAACGGCGGCGTGAAAATCCCGTGCCGGCGGGGCATCCTTTGCCTGGAGCCTCAGATCCCTGGCAGGCCTGCAGGAACGCCGGTACTCGACCTCATCCCGTTTCACCGGCAGAATACGATCTAAAAACATGCTCCCACTCCCTCAAGCACATTGGCTGGTAAAGGATACCAGTCTCTCCAGCTTGGCCATAGCCGCCCCCGAATCGATGATCTCCGCCGCCAACTGCACACCGTCCCGGATGGTGTCCACCTTTCCACCGACTACCAGGGCCGCGGCGGCGTTCATCAGCACCACGTCCCGACAGGGGCCCGGGACACCGTTCAGCACGTCGCGGGTGATCCGGGCATTCGCCTCGGCATCGCCACCCAGGATCTCCTCCAGGCATCCCTGTCTGAGACCGAGGTCTGACGGCTCCAGGTAATAGGTCTTGATCTGGTCTCCATTCAACTCGCTGATCCGGGTCTGGCCGGTGTGGGTGATCTCGTCCAGGCCGTCACTGCCATGCACGATCATTGCCCTGCAAGCGCCAAGTTTTCGCAGAACGCAGGCGATCACCCCGGTGAGGTTGGGGTCGTAAACACCCAGCAATTGGATCTGGGCTCCCGCCGGGTTGGTAAGAGGCCCTAGCAGATTGAAGACGGTGCGAATACCGATCTCCCGCCGGGGGCCGACGGCGTGCTTCATGGCGGCATGGAACACCGGGGCAAACAGGAAGCCGATCCCGGTCTCCTCCAGGCAGCGCTCCACCTCTGCAGGGGTTACTGCCACGTTGACCCCCAGGGCTTCCAGTACGTCAGCGCTGCCGCAGCGGCTGGAAACCGAGCGATTGCCGTGCTTGGCCACCGCCAGACCGGCTCCGGCCACCACGAAGGCCGCGGTGGTAGAGATGTTGAAGGTAAACCGCTGATCGCCGCCGGTGCCGCAGGTATCCACCATCTGGTGACAGCGTGGGGCGATCCGGCTCACCTTCGCCCGCATCGCCCGGGCAAAGCCGGCGATCTCCTCCACCGTCTCCCCCTTCAGCCGCAGGGCGGTGATCAGGGCAGCGATCTGTGCCGGGGTTGCCTCGCCTTCCATAATCTGCCCCATGGCCTCTTCGGCCTCCACCTCCGATAGCGGGTAATGATTGACCACTTTCTCGATGGTCTGTTTCATGCAAGTTTCTGTCCCCATTTTTACTCCCCCTATCTCAAGACGTACTTCTCGGACGTACTTTAAAAAAGCTTCAGCGTGCTTCCTGGGGCGAACACCAGACCGGCATGTCTTTTATAGCTCTGCTTTAAATCTTTTTCCGGCATCCTGCCTCTTGCCTCCGACCTCCGAAATGGCCTGCAACAGCGCCTCGGCCTTGCGCATCGTTTCCTCATACTCCCGCAGCGGATCGGAATCGGCCACGATCCCGGCCCCGGCCTGTACGTAGGCGATTCCATCCTTGATCACGATCGTCCTGATGGTGATGCAGGTATCCAGGTTGCCGTTGAAACCCAGGTAGCCGATGGCGCCGCCATAGGGGCCGCGCCTGGTGGCTTCCAGCGACTCGATGATCTCCATCGCCCGGATCTTGGGCGCCCCGGACAGGGTGCCCGCCGGAAAGCAGGAGGCCAGGGCGTCGTAGGCATCGCGCCCTTCGGCCAGCCGGCCCTGGACCACGGACACCAGGTGCATCACGTGTGAGTACCGCTCCAATTCCATCAGCCTGGTCACCTTGACGCTCCCATAGGTGCAGACTCGCCCCAGGTCGTTACGGCCCAGATCGACCAGCATCAGGTGCTCGGCGCATTCCTTGGGGTCAGCCCGCAACTCCTTGGCGAGAGCATCGTCCGCATCCTGACTGCCGCCTCGCCGCCGGGTGCCGGCGATCGGCCTGGTCTCCGCCGTCCCGTTCTCCACGCGCACCAGCATCTCCGGCGAGGAACCGACGATCTGTAACTCCCCGAAGCGCAGGTAGTACATGTAGGGAGATGGATTGAGAGAACGCAGCCGGCGGTACACCTCGAAGGGATCGGCCCCCAGCTCCGCCTGCAACCGCTGTGACAGCACCACCTGAAAGATATCCCCGGCCTCGATATACTCTTTCGCTCGCCGGACGCTGTCCATGTACTGCTCTTTGCTGACATTCGAGGTAACACTGACATCACCCCGGCCAGAGATGGCTCCGGGATCATGCATGAGACCACTGGCCTGTGAACTACTGCCGGGGATAGTCTCGCCGTCCGCTGCCGGAGCCGGCAGCGGACTCGTAATGCGCCGTCTGACCCGATCGATGGTGGACAGCGCTTCATTATATGCAGTCGCCGGGTCATCCCCCTTGGGAACAAGAGCAACGATCTTGACGGAATGCCGGACATGATCGTATATGAGCACGACCCTGGTGAGGATGAAGAAACAGTCGGGCAGTTTCAGGTCATCCATGGCAATTTCCGGCAGCCGCTCATGATGGCGTACCAGATCGTAGCCAAAGTAGCCCACCGCCCCGCCGAAGAAGCGCGGCTCATCCGGCACCGGTCCCACCTGCAGGCTATCCAACAACTGGCGCAACCTGGCCAACGGTTCACCATCCTCTAATATTTTCTGACCGCCACGCTCGATAGTGATCTGCCGTCCCTTGGCCTGGTAGATCAGCAGAGGCTCAAATCCGATAAAGGAGTAGCGGGCCAGTTGCTCACCGCCTTCGACACTCTCCAGCAAGTAAGTGTAGGACCCGGCGGCAGCCTTCATGAAGATGGAGATCGGAGTCTCGAGATCTACCACCAGTTCATCCCACACCGGGGTAATCTCGAACCGGTCGTTTTCAGGCTGCTCCAGGTAGTCCTGACGCAAAGGATAGGCCATAGCACGCTTCCCTCCAATACAAAAGCCAGCACCCAAATGAGTGCTGGCTCGAATGCTCTAACAGCAAATAACCCTCAGCTCATCTCAGCTCGTCTCGGCTCGTCTCGGCTCGTCTATGCTCATATTGCTATGCAGTTGTCACAATCTCTTCACTCGGCTATGCTCTAAACTCACAAATAGTATACCGGCTGCCGCCTTGTCCTGTCAATAGACCTGCCGCACTTTGTTTACGCACAATGGAGAACCTTTCGGGCTGGGCAAGAGTTTGTTTATGCCAGTACTCGCAGATGGTGGCATAATTTATGCGATCTCTATGTTTTGCATACGAAAGAGCCTTGCTGCATTAAAAACTTGCAGAATGTATACTTTCTCCTTACGAACCGTATAAACCAAGCAATAATTTTTATGGATAATTTCCCGGATCTGGGGCTGTCCTATTTCCGGTACGACCCTGCCCATCTCCGGAAAATCCAGTATGCTCCTGCATACTTCGAGAAGTTCATCCGCAAAACGGATCGCGCTCTCTATGCCATCCCTGGCTATATATCCCGTTATCTCCTCGATGTCTAAAGCAGCTTGTTTAGTAAGAATAAAAGTTCTCTTAGACATTTGCTATTTACCATCTAATATCTTACTTTTCAATCCCTGAAAAAAATCTTCCCCATCCACCACCTGATCAGACTCTACATCCCGTAATCCTGACACAAGCCCCTTCATAAAACATAACTCTTCCAGCTTTCGCTGGTATTCTTCTACAGATTCAAGCACGGCTGCCGGCCGGCCATGCTGCGTTAAAATAATCGTCCGACGGTTTTTCTTTAAGCTTTCAAGAATTTCAGAGGTATTGGCGCGGAATTCGGTAACAGGTTGAATATCAGTAGTCAAATCCAGGTTTTCCATATTATTGCCTCCTAAAAAGTCTTTATACATTAATTATAAAAGACTTTAAAAAGACCTGCAATGACCTTTTTCTTTGTCCCTTTCCCCGGCATACACCATTTATCCGATAGCTTAGCGCCCCTAATACCCCCGCTTCTGAAAGCGGTGGGATAAGGGGCGCTAAGCCGGGTGCCCGGGTGCCCTTTGGGCGGGGCGGGATCGGCTCAACTAAGCATCAGATGGGGTCAAAACCCCATCTGATGCAAGTTTCGCTTTATGAAGACTGGTAAGAGAGCTAAAGCTCTTCCCGGTAGGATTGCAGCAGGAGACGCACCTCGCCGGGGGTGCGGGCGGAGTTGATGGCTGCCCGGCGCTGAGCGGCGCCGGGCAGCCCCTTGAGGTACCAGGCCAGCTGTTTGCGCATCTGCAACAGGGCGGTGTCGGCGCCCTTCAGAGACAGGGTCAGATCGAAATGGGCTAGGGCCTGGGCGATCCGCTCGTGGGGCGAGGGTTCCGGCAGCAATTCACCTATTTTCAGAAAATGCCCGGTGCGGGAGAACAGCCAGGGGTTGCCCAGAGCGCCGCGAGCGATCATCACGGCGTCGCAGCCGGTCTCCTCCAGCATACGCCTGGCGTCCTGGGGCGTGAAGATGTCCCCGTTGCCGATCACCGGTATGGAGACTGCCTGTTTGACTGTCCGGATAGCGCTCCAATCCGCCTGCCCGGTATAGAACTGGTCTCGGGTGCGACCGTGCACTGTCACCGCAGCCGCTCCGTTATTTTCAGCCAGCCGGGCCAGGTCCGGGGCCACCAGCTCCCCCCCGCTCCAGCCCTTGCGCATCTTCACTGTCACCGGGGTGGGCGCCACCGCCGACACCACCGCCCGGATGATGGCTGCCGCCCGGGGCAGGTCCTGCATCAGGGCGCACCCCTCATGATTCCTGACGATCTTCGGGGTCGGGCAACCCATGTTGATATCTACCACCGCTGCTCCCCGCTCCACCGTCACCCGCGCCGCCCGGGCGGCCTTATCCGGATCCGCCCCGAATATCTGCACCGCCACCGGCCAGTTCTCCCCGCCCAGGTCAAACAGGTCATAGGTACGGGCGTTCCGGTAGAGAATGGCGTCGCAGTTGACCATCTCTGTAAACACCAAACCGCACCCTGCCTGGTGCGCCAGGATGCGGTAAGCCTTGTCGGTAAAGCCGGCCATGGGAGCAGCCAGAACCCGGTTTGGCAGGGTCAGGCCACCGATGGCCAAAGAAGAGCAACCGTTTTCGCCAGTAATAAGCGGTTCAACTCCTTGTACATGTGTCGTACTCCGTGGCCCTTAGCGCCCTGCAGGGTACCCGGCGCCTGACGGAGAACCGTACCGCTCTTACGCCGGACTTCCCTAGCACAGCATGAAGACCTTAAACGCGATAATGAACCCGACCTCAATCGCTGCGGTTGCGCTCATAGATCAGCTTGAGTCCAAGCAGGGTCAGGTTGGGATCGACATGGTCGACGATCGCAGTGCCCTCACAGATCAGACGCGCCAGACCACCGGTAGCTACGACCACGGCATCCTGGCCGATCTCGGCTTTGATGCGCGTCACGATGCCGTCAACCTGTCCCACAAAACCGAAATAGATGCCTGCCTGCATGCTGACCACGGTATTCTTGCCGATCACCTGCGCCGGATGGGCGAACTCGACGCGCGGCAGCTTGGCCGCCTTCACGAACAGCGCTTCAGTGGAGATGGCGATGCCTGGAGCGATCGCCCCCCCCAGATACTCTCCCTCACGCGAGATTGCACAATAGGTAGTGGCAGTGCCGAAGTCGACCACCACCGCAGGGCACCCGTAGATATGCGCTGCAGCCACGGCATTGACGATGCGATCTGCTCCGACCTCGCGAGGGTTTTCATAGCGGATCGGCATACCGGTCTTGATGCCGGGGCCAATGACCAGGGGTTCCCTGCCAAAGTAACGGCGGCACATGGTGATGATGATCGGGGTCAGTGGCGGCACCACCGAAGATAGCACCAGGGCTTCGATCTCACTAAAAGAGAGTCCGCGGTGGTCGAACAGGTTCTTGACCAGCATCCCCAGGTCGTCGGCGGTGCGCCGGGTATCCGTCCCGATCCGCCAACTGACGGTCAACTCATCATTTTTAAAGATGCCCAATACGATATTAGTATTGCCAACATCAAAGACCAGGATCATGGCGCTCGCCTCCCGCCCAGTGCTCTACTTAATATTCATATCTGAAGATTCCTGATAACGTTTTATCTGAGCAGAGTAACCTCACCGACGATACAACGGCGAATCTGCCCGTCGTGTAGACGTACCAGCAGACTGCCATCCTCATCCAGGCCGCAGGCCACTCCCGAGAACTCTTCCCGCCCCGCCTGCACCTGCACAGCGCTGCCTATGGTCGCCTGGCATGCCAGCCACTGCTCCCTGACGGCCGTAAAACCGCTCCGGCAAAAGCGATCATAGTCCTCTTCGAACAGTTCCAACAATCGCCGTGCCAGTGGTACCCGCGGCACCGGCCGTCCGGCAATCATGCTGAGTGAGGTGGCCCGGTCCGCCAGTTCCGGCGGGAAATCATCCGGTTGCTGGTTGACGTTGATGCCGATCCCGACTACCAGAAAGTGCACCTGCTCAGGCGCCGCTTCCATCTCCACCAGGATGCCGCACAGTTTCCGGCCATCGTAGACGATGTCGTTCGGCCACTTGATACCCGTTCGCAAACCAAGCTGTTCGTTGATCGTCCGGGCGCAGGAAGCCCCGGCGACCAGGGTCACCTGCGGCACCCGGTAAGGCGCCAACTGGGGACGCAGCACCAGAGACATCCAGATGCCCGCCTCCGGAGGCGAATGCCAGGGACGCTGCCAGCGTCCCCGCCCGGCAGTCTGTTCCTCCGCCACCACCAGAGTCCCCTCGGGACAGCCCTGGCGGGCCAGGTCCTGGGCCACCTGATTGGTGGAGCCGGCGCTGCGCAGGTGGTAGACCTGCCTCCCGAAGCTGCGGGTATGCAGACCCTTCTGGAGTTCCCGGGGATAGAGCAGGTCGGGCGCCCGCTCCAGAAGATAGCCCTGGTTATGGCCTCCAACAATATCGTAACCCTGCGCCCTCAGGGTTTCGATCTGCTTCCAGACGGCGCTCCGGCTGACCCCCAGGGTCCGGCTCAGGTCCGCTCCGGAAATATGGCGCTCCCGGTTCTGTTCCAGGATATCGAGTATCTGTTCACGGCTCATAGCAACATCACCACTAGCGGTTCCTGATTACCTATTTAATATCTCCCACATCCATGCTGATGTCCAGCGCCTTGACGGAATGGGTGATGGCGCCAACCGAGATCAGGTCGACACCGGTCTCTGCCACCGCCCGGATATTGGCGGCGGTGATATTGCCCGAGGCCTCCAATCGCGCCCGGCCACCGGCCAGCTGCACCGCCTCGCGCATCAGGCCGGTGGGCATGTTGTCCAACAAAACCAGATCGGCGCCGGCATCCAGGGCCTCTTGAAGCTGAGCCAGGCTCTCCACCTCCACCTCGACCCGCACTGTATGGGGGGCCGCAGCCTGGGTGCGGCGCACGGCCGCAGCGATGCCCCCGGCCAGTTTTATATGGTTGTCCTTGATCAGGATGCCATCAAACAGACCGGCCCGGTGATTGTGACCACCGCCAGCCCGCACCGCATACTTCTCTAAAACACGCAGGCCGGGAGTGGTCTTCCGGGTGTCAACCAGGCAGGCGCCGGTACCGGAGATCAGACCGGCCAGGTACCGGGTGGCAGTGGCGATGCCGGAAAGGTGCCTCAGAAAGTTCAGGGCGGTGCGTTCCCCGGTCAACAAAGCCCGGCCGGCGCCACGCACCCTGGCAATGACGCTGCCCGGCTTCAGTTCACTGCCATCCGGCAGCAGTTCCTCAAATACTACTCCGGAATCCAGTATCTGAAAGACGCGTTCCGCCACCGGCAGGCCGGCCAGCACACCAGCTTCCTTGCTATGAATCAGGGCCACCGCGGTCGCTCCCCTGTCAACCAGAGCATCAGTCGTCAGGTCGCCTCCGCCCACATCCTCGGCCAGCGCACTCAGCACCACTTCCTCGA
>JAHFCR010000154.1 GCA_023249405.1 Peptococcaceae bacterium
TAATGGCAGTTGGGAGGCAGTGATCCACCGGGTCAAGGGGGCACTGGAAAAGTTGCTGCTGGAACGGGACGGCTGCGCAGACGATCCGGATATTGAAAAAGATTATGACGACGGAGTCAGGCTAAAGGAAGCCGGAAATCTCGCCGGAGCAGAAAACAGTTTCCGGCGGATTGTGGCACAGCATCCTGAGCTACCCGATCCGCAGTACAGTCTGGGGGTCGTGTTACAGCTCCAGGGGCGACTGCAGGAGGCGATCGGCTATTATCAAAACGCCATTGATCTCGATCCGGTTTTTGTCAAGGCACACTACAATCTTGCCAATGTTTATCTGCGCTGCGGACTTTATCAGGAAGCCATGGCGTCGGCGACAGCCGCCATCAACTGCGATCCGGGGCATGCCGATGCCCACTGGCTGTTGGGAATGCTGCAGCTGCAGCGGGGCGACTTCATAAGTGGATGGCGGGAATATGAATGGCGCTGGAAAGCCCACGGCTTTACATCAATAATTCCGGAACTGGGCCGCCCCTTATGGGACGGCTCCCCGCTGGAAGGTAAAACGCTGCTGATCCATATGGAACAGGGACGGGGCGACATGATCCAGTTCATTCGCTATGCGCCCCTTGCGGCAGCTCTGGGCGGCAGGATTGTTGTCTGCGCGGTGTCGGAACTGGTACCTCTTCTGGCAACCGTGGAGGGTGTCAGCCAGGTGGTTGACCGCAACGGGGTGCTGCCTGGCTTTGATGTTCATATACCGGTACAGAGTCTCCCGTATGTTCTTAACACCACCTTGGAGACGGTTCCTTCCCATACTCCATATATTTTTCCGGATCCGGCAAAAATGGAAAAGTGGCGCCAGCTTGTGGCTCCTGAAGGGGTATTGCGTGTCGGACTGGCCTGGCAGGGGTCTACGGAGCATATTGATGATCATAACCGTTCCTGTCCGTTTAATGAGCTGCTTCCCCTGCTTGATATTGTCGGGGTCGCTTATTACAGCTTGCAGCTTGGCTTCGGCAGCGAACAGCTCATGAACGGTGGCGGTGGTGCTTCAATTACTGATTTAACAGACCGGATTCAGGATTTTTCCGACACCGCAGCTTTTATCGCCAATCTGGATCTGGTTATCAGCGTTGATACAGCGGTGGCACACCTGGCTGGCGCCCTCGGCAAAAAGGTCTGGCTTATGCTGCCCTACCTTGCGGAATGGCGCTGGATGCTGGATCGCGAGGATTCGCCCTGGTATCCTGAGATGCGGCTTTTCCGTCAGGCATCTCAAGGAGGCTGGTCTCCGCTGGTTGAGCGTATCGGTGGCGAACTGGCCAGTATGGCCGGAAGTGCCGATTATTTTAATCAGAAGGGGATCAGATTGCTGCAGCACGGCTGCACTCCGGGTGCCGAGCTGGCATTCAACCGCTCCCTCAGCCTGAATCCCGGCTCTGCTGAGACATGGTGTAATCTCGGAGTAGCAATGGCATCGGCAGGGTGGTATGCCGACGCCATTGCCAGCTATCGGGAGGCGCTGTCAATAAAGCCTGATTTTATCCAGGCGCTTTTCAATATGGGCAATGCTTATTCTGCTCTGGACAATCTGGATGCTGCACGGGCCTGTTACCAGCAAACGGTATATATCAAGCCCGATTATATGGCCGCCTACATCTGCCTGGGAGAGACAGCAAAGCGACAGGGACACTTTGAACAAGCGCGCGCTGACTTCGAAAGCGCGTTATCTCTGGACCATGACTGTGCCGATGCCTGGCAGGGAGTCGCAGAGACTCTTCAGGCCCAGAATGAGTTTGCCGAGGCAATTATTACCTACAAGAAGGTTTTGGCGCTGGAGCCAGACAGAGCAAAAACCTGGAATATTCTGGGCACGGTATACCACAGCATTGAACAGCTGGATGATGCTGAGGCCTGTTACCGTAAATCGTTGGCGCTGCTGCCGGACTGTACGACAGTATTGAATAATCTTGGTGTTGTGTTTAATGCGCAAGGGCGACTGGAGGAAGCGCTTGCCGTTTACCGCCATCTCCTGCAGGTGGATAATAATTATGCCGAAGGGCACTGGAACCTTTCGGTGGCCCTGTTGGCTATGGGGCAATATCCGGAGGGGTGGCGGGAGTACGAATGGCGCTTTACCAAGACCGATCCGGTTGCATTGCGGGACTTTTCACAGCCCCGCTGGGACGGATCAGACCTGCAGGGCAGGACGATTCTACTGCACGCCGAACAGGGTTTTGGCGATACCATCCAGTTTGCCCGTTATGCAACGCTTGTGGCTCAACGTGGCGCACGGGTGATTCTTGAGTGCCAGGTTCCGGGTTTAAGACGCCTGCTGCATTCTCTTGAAGGCGTGGTTGAGGTAGTTGTCGCCGGAGAAAATCTGCCGTCTTTCGATTGTCACCTGCCATTAATGTCGCTTCCCCTGCTATTCGGAACGGCCCTTGAGACCATACCGGCGAACATCCCATATCTTTCTGCCGAGCGTGACGATGTTGACGTCTGGCAGCAACGCCTGGGAAAAGCCGCAGCATTCCGGGTGGGACTGGTATGGTTTGCCAAACAAAGCCAACTGCTTAACCGCAAGCGTTCCTGTCACCTGGAGGAGTTCCGGCCACTGCTGAACATTCCGGGGGTGGAGTTTTTCAGTCTCCAGATCGGCTTGGGAGCAGAGCAGCTAACGGAGAATTCCGGCAATTTTCCCATAAAGGATTTTACCTGCCATATTAAAGATTTTGC
>JAHFCR010000033.1:0-29583 GCA_023249405.1 Peptococcaceae bacterium
ATTTTAGTATGCGCAAAGATCTCCAGAGTTTCGTGCAAAATGTTGTCCTGTTCAAGTACTGGGCCTCTCTCGCCCACGGTTTGTGAATGCAGAGTACCGATGTTCTGCTGCATGATCAGACCTCCTAACTTTGAACCATGTTTCTAATATCTTTTAGTTAATTTCTTATACTGCTTTTAAGCGTCTTTGTTTTTACAATTCTATATAGCATATTCCCCAACGCTAAAAATAGAATTTATCCAATGCCATCAACGCAAACGCAAAGCGATGCCTTGGAACTTGCGTCACCATATATGATCCAAAAGCTAAGGTAATTGTCTTCCAGCGGCTGACAGATACAGGCCATATCAGGCTCATCGAGGAGAGGGAGGAGATCCGGGTCTCGTAAGGCACTCCTGTGACTGCCAATATCAAGACTACGGCCACGGCACGCTACATCCAAAGCAAAGAAGAAAGCCGCTAATAAGTATGGATAGCGTTCTGCGGAGGGAGATTTCTTTCGAATAGAATTTAGAACCGGTGTATTAACATTGCATCAATTTTAATATCACAAACTCCTCTGGATAAAAAAGCAAACACCGCAAGCGATTGCGGTGTTTGCTTTTCCTCTGGAGCCCACATCCAGGCTTGAACTGGATACCTCCGCCTTACCAAGGCGACGCTGGACATCCTGAAACCACATGCGCTATTGGTATGATCCTTATATTTTAAGCATTATATGCCTCTTTCTAAGGCTTACTAAGGCTCTTTTCGGGTGCTTCCGGGTGCTGTGCAGCACCTATTTTAGTACCTAGCGAAACGCTAGCCGACAGTAGCCAATGGATAGCGGGCCATCATCCTGGCCAGGAATGGAGTCACCGTCACTCCGCCCCGGAGAGGGCCTGGAGACCCCGCAGCCACTGCGATGCCGGAGCCGTCAACGTACCGGCCGGAAATCCGTATTTTTCGAAGACTGCCCTGGCCTGGCTGCTGAACAGGAAGTTCTCGAAGTCCCTAGCGGCTTCCGGGTTCCGGCTGTTTCGGAGCACGGCCACCGGGTAGATGATCGGGGTGTGGGTCCGTCTTGGCGCCACCGCCGCTATCCTGGTAGTGGTAGACACCCTGGCATCCGTGACGTAGACAACGCCGGCGTCGGCCTCTCCGGACTCCACAGCGGCCAGCACCTGGCGCACATCTCCGTACAGGGTCAGCTTCGGCCTTAGCTGGTTCTTGATGCCGTAGCTGGCGAAGACTTCTTGGGCGTACTCTCCCGCTGGCACAGCCGCCGGGTTGCCGATGGCGATCCTCCTCACCCTGGCGGCAGTCAAGTCCCTGAAGCTGTTGATCCCGGTAGATCCAATGGGGACCACCAAGGCGATCTGATTGCCCAACAGGTCCCTGCGAGTGTCCGGCAACAGCAACCCCTGGGACTGCAGGGCGTCGATCTGGGACGAAGCGGCGGAAAGGAACACGTCCGCCGCAGCACCCCGCTCGATCTGCTGTTGCAGTGCGCCGGAGCCCCCATAGGTCATGGTCAATCCAACGCCCGGCCTGGATCTGATATAGAGTGCCCTAATCTCGTTCAAGGCGTTCGTCAGGCTGGCAGCCGCATAAACATTGATATCAGGCATACTACAACCCCCACATGCTATCATTTGTTAAATTAAGTTATCATTTCCAGTTATAGCATATGGGGATTGAACATAAGAGGTTACTGCTGCAGGCGACGCTGGAATTGCCCGGGGCGATGAGGGGGCGGGCTATCGGCGGAGCGAAAGGATATTTCGGAAGCTGGAGAGGAATGAGGATTGACCGTATAGATGCCTTAAAAAAGAGGGCATCCGTTTTACCCGGATGCCTATTTTTACAAGGAGGTGATGCCATGTCCATGAAGGGATTTACCCATAATATGCCGACGTTGGGAGATATGCTCCTCAAAAATGGTTAAGCCCTACACAAAGACCAAGGAAACTCACTCGGAATATTTTGCACCTCGTGATGGAGTACAAGCGGATCTGAAATTAGATCATACTCGGAGTCCTCCGGGTATGTAACTGCAATATAGGGTTCGTCACCAGCAAATGCCTTGATAGCTTCCATGCCCGTCCAGTATGAGACCATGAAGAAATGCTCATATTCATCTTGAGGCCGACTGCAGATATATGCTCCAAGGTTTCCTGGTGTAGCCTTGGCTTCTGCAACACCGGTAGCAAAAAGATAATCCCGGAATTCTCTTGCTTTTTCAACTGGTACAGCTCCATGCCAGGAACGAACAATCATTCGTATCACCCTATAATTATATTTTTGCTGCTTGAGCTGGCAGATCTGCTGGGCGGTGCGGAGGATGGAGGCGGGGAAGTTAAAAGGGATCATATCATCACCTGAAATAAGGATTCCCTGAGAATATCATAAATCCTTCTATGACAAACCAGAGCACTTCCTGAATTTACCTCTTTCAATTTGGGTCTGGTCCGCTATAATGAGAACATCTGTTCCCATTTGAGGTGTTCTATGCCCAACAATAAGCTCTGGACATCCCACCGCATCGTCCTCCCCGAGGCTCGGGAAGTGATAATCAACCACTGCTGCGACTGCCGCTTCTTCGTCACCATCCAGGGTGCCAGGGAGCAGCGCCAGGGTTGTGTCGCCAGCGTCCGGAAGTACCGGACCCTATCGGTCAGGGTACCGGCTGTGATCAACGTGATGGAGCTGATGAGGTCGGAAGGCAAAGATGGGCTAGATCGGATGCTGGAAAAAGGCAATCCGGATGCGCAGGCGTGCGGGATGTGGTTGCCTAGGCAGAGAGGAAAGTAAAACCCCGGACATGAGCCCGAGGTATTAAAGAGAATATAAAAGGGGTTACAAAGAGGGTAACACCCTTTCCTTAAGCCAAGCTGAAAAACGGGTTAAGATTGAGTAAAAAATGTAACCCCGGACCGAAGTCCGGGGCCTTTTTATGGAGGCGCTTTGGTGCTGTCGTATTATACTTTCGAAATGTTTAATTGATTCCAAGAATCAGCAGGATCAGGATCAGGAAGAGAAGGAAGGGCAACATTCCACCTAGCCAACCCCCAACTCCTTCTGCTCCAAAAATATTGCCCAGTCCTAATGCAGCGGCTTTTGCTCCCATGGTAGTTCCTCCTTTTATGATTTAGATACAGAAAATCAACAGTATGAAAATTATAAAGATCACGAAGATCCAAATGCCGCCACCGAAACCACGACGACCTAATCCAACGCCTTCACCCTGTGCGTCCACTTTACTTTATCCCCTCCTTCGTTAATGGAATTCCATCACCCCCATATTATGCTGCCTTGCTGGAATGGGTTAATAAAACAAAAAAAGACCCCGGCAGCCGCAGCCACCGAGGTCAATATTTTACGTAAAATATTTTAGCTGGCAGGCTGGAGTAACCTGCGCCACTGCCTGTGCTGCCCTCTTGCCGCAGCTCAGCCGCCTGCGCATGGGCTTGAGCATCCTGCGCAGCCGCCTGAGCTGCGGCAAGAGGATCAGGCGCTGACGCAACCTCGGCAGCCGAAGCGTCCTGTGCCGGTACTGTATCGCTGGCCACCTCTGCGGCCGCATCCGGAGTCGCCTGCGCCGGTGGGCCTGCAGTTGCCGGCGTTGTATCCTGGGTAACCGACGCCGAAGACTGGCCCGGGGTGTCGCTCTCCGACAACTGGTCAACTGCAGCAGGACACGTAGTCTTCGATCTCGTCAAGCGAATAAGGAAATCCGTGAGCCTGAGCCTTGGCCACGACCTTGCCGATTGCTTTCTGAAGCTTGTCCGGGCCACCCAGTTCCTTGTAGGCATCCTCGACCGCCAGCACGGCGTCGTAAGCCCGGCCCTGTTTTGTCTCGATCTGCTTGAAAGCAAAGTATTTAGTCTTTCTGACTTTAAGGAAAATCTTAAAGTAAATGCGTACAGCATTAGTTATCCTACAAATGATAAAGAAATAAATAGTCGCTTAAAATGTTGCTTAGATTTTCAGGATCAAATTGATTGCTCCCATTTAATTATACCTAGCCCTATAGTGCGAACAAGAGAAGAACAATTCACTGAACAAATCAAATGGGCTAAATTTGGGGTGCTCAATTAAAAAATGCTTATAATAAGCCATGCCTTTTTACAATTGCTATAACTGATACGACTTTATCGGGCATCTCCTTCAGAGATAATCTACTTACTCAAACTATCCTTGATTATATGCCAATTATCGATGGTATTGATGGGTATTACGTGTAATTAAAAGAGACAATAGCTCAATCGCCATTAAGGATACGGAAATTGCAAGAACGCTACTTGAGATGTCGTACATATTTAGCAAAAATAACAAAAAAAACAACACCGCAATCGCTTGCGGTGTTTGCTTTTCCTCTGGAGCCCACATCCGGGCTCGAACCGGAGACCTCCGCCTTACCAAGGCGACGCTCTACCTACTGAGCTATGTGGGCATGGTTGCGGGGACCGGACTCGAACCGGCAACCTTCGGGTTATGAGCCCGACGAGCTACCAACTGCTCCACCCCGCGGTGTGTTTGGTGGAGGGGGAAGGATTTGAACCTTCGTAGGCTTCGCCAACGGATTTACAGTCCGCCCCCATTAACCACTCGGGCACCCCTCCAAGACGCTTATGAACATTGCTTATCAAACAACTGGAGCCGACGAGGGGACTCGAACCCTTAACCTGCTGATTACAAATCAGCCGCTCTGCCAGTTGAGCTACGTCGGCTTTCGGTCACAACAAAGTGTATTATACAACGCTTCGGTGGAGAGATCAAGCTAAGCAGGCAGGCAATCCTTGATGCCCTTGTTAGTGCTCCCGTTTCTCCAGATAACGTTCCAGCTTGCGCTTGACCCGCTGCAGAGCATTGTCGATCGATTTCACGTGGCGTTTCAACTCGCAAGCCATCTCCTGATAGGACTTACCCTCGAGGTAGGACATCAGCACCTTCCACTCCAAGGAGCTGAGAATCTCTCCCATCTTGGCCTCGATGTCGACAAACTCCTCGCGGCTGATGATCAACTCCTCCGGGTCGCTGATAGCAGTCCCGGAGATAATATCAAGCAGCGTGCGGTCTGAATCTTCATCGTAGATCGGTTTATTCAATGATACGTAAGAATTAAGCGGGATGTGCTTCTGGCGGGTCGCAGTCTTGATGGCAGTGATGATCTGCCTGGTAATGCATAGCTCTGCAAACGCCCGGAAAGAGGAGAGCTTATCGCCCCGGAAGTCACGGATCGCTTTAAAAAGCCCGATCATTCCCTCCTGGATAATATCCTCGCGGTCGGCACCGATCAGAAAATAAGACCTTGCCTTAGCACGAACAAAATTCTTATACTTATTGATCAGGTGCTCTTCAGCAATTCCATCCCCATCCTTGGCTAGTTCTACGACATCTTCGTCCGGCAAGTAATGGTATGATTCAACTACCTCTTGCTGCGCGAGACTACTCATTGTGTAAACATCGCCTCCGTGAGCGTTTTGATGGTGTGAATGCCGACACTATTCAGTTGTGATAAATCTCATAGCACCCCTTGCAAAACAGCTTCGGAGAGCAATTAAAGATGATGAACTCGGACGAAATGGCTTTAGAACAGGGGGGCTCAGGCTTGTCCGTAACCAAAGCAAATTATACGTAAAGCAATGTCGCTTGTCAAGGCGAATATTCCGGCAGTGTTACCAGTGTTCATCTTTACGCGTGCAGGTGAAACTATTTGCTGCCGCGGTCCATACGCTGCCGTAGGATCTCGAATAGCAGGATGGAACCCGCCACCGCGGCGTTCAGAGAGCTGATATGCCCAGGCATGGGAATGCGCACCAGCAGGTCGCAGTTCTGCTCCAGATGGCCGAGCCCCTTCCCCTCGCCGCCGATCACCAGGGCCAGGGGACCCGTCAGATCGGCCTCGTAGTAGGCCCGCTCAGCACCGGCAGCCGCTCCGATCACCCAATAGCCGGACTTTTTCAACTGTTCCAGGGTGCGGCTCAGGTTGCTCACCCGGCTGATCGCCAGGTGTTCCAGAGCGCCGGCCGAGACTTTGGACACTGCTCCTGTCAGGGGCACTGCCCGCCGCTCCGGGATGATCACCCCATGGGCGCCCGCTGCCTCAGCGCTGCGGATCATGGCGCCAAAGTTCTGGGGATCCTCCCATCCGGCCAGGATCACCAGCAGCGGCTCCTCTCCCCCACCGTGCGCCTGTTCCAACAGCTCTTCCACCGCCAGATAGCCCTTGGGGCTCAGGTAGGCAAAGATCCCCTGGTGGCCGGCGCCTTGCGCCAGACTGTCCAGGACCTCCCGGTCCACCAATTGCACCGGTACCCGGGCCTCCCGGGCGCGGTCCATGATCTCCCTGGCCTTGCCGTGGGTACCCCGGGCAATCAGGATCTTATTCACCGGGCGGCCCGCCCTCAGGGCCTCCCAGACGGCATTGCGGCCCCAGATGGTCTCGTCACTCATCGGATTCTTCCCCGGTCTCCCTGGTCTCCCGGCGCCTGACCTCAGCAGCCCGGCCACAGGAAAGGGCGCCCTCCCAGCAGATCTCTTCAGTCTCGCAGGATGGGCCCGCCAGGGCAAACAGCACCGGGGCCACCTGCCGCACCTGATCCCGCATCCTGTAGGCCAGGTCCCGGATCTCCCACTGGGCGCGCCGGCAACAGCGCAACCGGAAGAAGTTGAACAGGGAGCGGGCATTGAAGGTGCAGACCAGTTTGGTCTCCGTGGCGTTAGGCAGCAGGTAGCGGGCGTCCTCCCGGGGTACTACCCTGGCCAGCTCGCGGTAGGCCTCCTGCAGCCTGGCGATCTGGGCGTGGAAGACCGCCGCGGCCTCCGGGTTGGCGGCAATTGATGGCGGGGTGATGTAGGTGAAGTCCTGTTCATTCACGTAGCGTTGGGATTTCTGGGAATAGGAGGCGATCCGGTGCCGCACCAACTGGTGCGATAGCGCCCGGCTCACTCCCTCGATGGCAAAGGTGAAATTGGCGTGTTCGGCCGGCGACAGGTGCCCCACCGACACCAGATTCCGCAGTTGCGATGCCACCTCGGCGTCGCTCAGATTATCCCTCAGTTCGTCGACCCCCCGGGCGGAATAGCAGAGCCGGCCGGCGATGGCCACCGTTCGCTCCGGCTCCGGCGTATAGGCGATCAGTTCCACGTGCATGCTGCCCACCAACCTATCTTAATATAGAAGTCAGAAGCAAGCGACCGGATGCCGGAAAAGTATTAAACCGGCATCCGGCTTTGGCTATACCAGACGCCAGCGCACGCCCCTGGATGTATCCTCCAACAGGATGCCGATCTCCCGGAGTTCGTCCCGCAACCGGTCAGATAACTGGTAGTTTTTCTGCTGGCGGGCAAGCTGCCGGGTTTGCAGCAGCAGGTCCAGCAGCGCACAGGGCTCATCGGGCAGAACATCGGGCAACAGATTGCGGTCGCCCGCTTCCAGTCCGGCGATAACTCCTCTCATCTGGTCCGCATATTCCGGCGCCAGTTCCCGGCTTTCTCCGGGGAGCAACCCGAGCACCTCCAGCAGTGAGGTGAAGTAGTGGCGCACGTGGATCAGGATATGCAGCGCCGCCGGGGTCTGGGCAAAGTCTTCCCGGTTGATGAAGCCGTTGACCTCCCGACCCAGGTTGAACAGGGCGGCCAGGGCCAGGGATGTGTTGAAGTCATCGTCCATGGCCTCCTCGAATTCCGCCACCCGGGTCAGCACCTGGTGCCGGAAATCGCCGGCTTCTTTGGACAGCCTGCCCGCCGGCACCGCTTCTTGCCCACCGGTGATCTCTTCGATCAGTTCCAGGGTGTTGCGCAGCCGATTGTAGCTGCGGCGGGCGAGTCCCAGAGCCTCGGTGTTGTAATCCAGCGGGCTGCGATAGTGGGTAGACAGCAGAAAAAAGCGCAGCACCTCCGGCGGCCACTCCTGAAGCAGACTCCGGACAATGAAGAAGTTGCCCAGGGACTTGGACATCTTTTCGTCGTTCACAGTCACGAAACCGTTGTGCAGCCAGTAACGGGCAAAGGGAGAAGCCCCCTCACAGGCCTCCGCCTGGGCAATCTCATTCTCGTGGTGGGGGAAGATCAGGTCACTCCCGCCGCCGTGGATATCGAATCCGAACCCCAGATACTTGCTCGACATCACCGAGCACTCCAGATGCCAGCCTGGCCGCCCGGGGCCCCAGGGGCTGTCCCAGGAAGGTTCCCCCGGCTTGGCGGTCTTCCACAGCACGAAATCCAGCGGGTCCTGCTTGCGCGCATCCACCTCTACCCTGGCCCCGGACAGCATCTCCTCCAGGGTGCGCCCGGACAGCTTGCCGTAGCCGGGAAATTTGCGCACCGAGAAGTAGACATCCCCGTCCAGGACGTAGGCGATCTGCTTGGCCAGCAGGACGCGCACCATCTCCTGCATCTCCATGATGTGTTCGGTGGCCCTGGGATGCACGCTGGCACGCAGCACCCGGAGGGCATCGGCGTCACGAAAGTATTCCCTGATGTAGCGGTCAGCCAGAGCAGCAGGCTCGTCCCCCTCCTCCGCAGCCCGGTTGATGATCTTGTCGTCGATGTCGGTGAAGTTCTGAACGTAGGTAACCCGGAAACCGCGGAAGATCAGATAACGCCTGATGGTGTCAAACACCACCAGAGCCCTGGCGTTGCCCAGGTGGATGTAATTATAGGTCGTCGGGCCGCACACATACATCCTTACATGATGCGCATTCTTCGGTGCAAACCGTTCCTTTTTCCTGGTCAGCGTGTTGTAGACTTTGAGTTCCAATCTTCACACACTCCAATTCTTCAATACGATTTTCCAAACGGGAGATCTTGCGCTGCAAGCAGGTGATCATATCGCCGATCGGGTCCGGCAGCAGTTCATGATGCAGGTCGATAATATCCGGAGGCGCGGAGTCGGCGATCTTCTTCCCGTTCCTCTTCACAACCCGTCCGGGCACGCCCACCACCGTGCAGTCGGGGGGGACATTGCGCAACACCACCGCCCCGGCGCCGATCTTGACGTTATCGCCAACCGTGAAGGAACCGAGCACCTTGGCCCCGGTGCTGATAACCACATTGTCTCCGATCGTCGGGTGCCGCTTGCCCTTCTCCTTGCCGGTGCCGCCCAGCGTCACTCCCTGGTAGATGGTGACGTTGTTGCCGACCTCGGCGGTCTCGCCGATCACCACGCCCATCCCATGATCGATAAACAACCCCTCGCCGATAGTCGCTCCCGGATGGATCTCAATGCCCGTAATAAACCGGTTCCATTGGGACAGCAGCCGCGGAAGCAGAACCATGTTCTTTTTGTATAGTGAATGAGCGATGCGATGCATGATAATGGCATGAAAACTGGGATAACAGAGAACGATCTCCAGCACGCTTTTCGCTGCCGGATCCCGTTCCAGTATGGCCTGCACGTCCTGTCGCAGCCTGGAGATGATGCCCATGTTCCACTTCCCCCTCCTTTTAAGCAGGTTCTCTGTTCTTCTTACCCGGTAGCCGGGAGCTTCAGCCTGCCTTAATGTCTTACTCCATATAAATAAAAAACCTCCCGCCTTCAGAGACGAAAGGATTGCTTCCGCGGTCCCACTCCGCTTGGGCTGTTACAGCCCCGCTCGACGCTGTTAACGGTTGCCGCCGTTGGCGCCTACTATCATTTCAGCGCCATAGCTCCCGGGTGCACTTTCGGTGTCCCTTGACCGGAACCGCTTGCAGTCGCCGACGGTTCCTCTCTTAGGGAGCAGACACCTACTCTTCCCGTTCCTCGCCTTTGCCTGTTTGATGATGTGCACTAATTATACTGAATATGACAAGCCAGCGTCAATAAGAATAGCGCACAAGTCGGATTTGGATCCTGATCTATCCTTTTGAGGTCGCTGCGGCCACATTGTACGGATTCATCCTTTCAGCCGACCAGTTTTATTTTTGCATGTTAAGGTTACATTAAAATCAACGTCAGATCACTTTTCAGGTATTGACTACTGAGAATCGTTATCATATAATTCATTATAGACACTGATAATTATTATCATATATTCTGAGCTTATGCACTGTCGACTGAGGTTTGTCCATTTGACCACACGCTAAGGAGGTGCCGCTGATGAAAAACGTTCCCAACCATCAAGCGCAGACAAAAACCTGGTACCGCAAGCTGCTGGATCTTCTTCTACAGAAAGGCTGCTGCAGTTGCAGCGAGGGGGAAGGCTGCGCGAATCAGGATTGTTCCTGCACCAACGGCAATACCTGCGCCATCCGGGAATGGTTGGAAAAAAGTGACGGCGCCATTACACCGCCAGATCCCGGGCAGCCAACACTAACCGCACTGCCGGCGGGAGAAAGAGCCCACGTCAATCAACTGCTGCTGCCACCGGCGCAAAAAAAACGCCTGCTCTCGCTGGGACTGACCAGTGGGACCGAGGTAACCGTAGTCAATAATGAAAATGGCCGCCTGATCATCGCGGTACGGGACAGCAGGCTGGGCCTCAGCCCTGATGTGGCATCCAAAATAACCTACAGGGTTGCATAGGTGGTGGCAGGCAATGATCTTAGCCCTGGCCGGACAACCAAATGTCGGGAAATCGTCGGTCTTCAACACCCTGACCGGAATGCAGCAACATGTGGGCAACTGGCCCGGCAAAACGGTGGAAAAAAAGGAGGGCCTGTTCACACTCAGCGACGGCCGCAGGATCAGCCTGATCGATCTGCCCGGCACTTACAGCCTGACCTCCAACACCATTGAGGAGATCATCACCCGGGACTTCATCCTGCAGACCAGACCGGATGCCATCATCAATGTGGTGGATACATCCAACCTGGAGCGCAACCTGTACCTGACCACGGAGCTGCTGGACCTGGGACGCCCGGTCGTGATGATCCTGAATATGATGGACCTGGCCGATCAGAAAGGTTACAGCATCGATGCTCCCGCCCTGTCCGAAGCGTTGGGCCTGCCCGTAATCACGGCTGTAGCCAGCCGTAAAAACGGGCTGAACGAACTCTACAGTTCTCTCGACAATTTGATCGCTGCCTCGGATAAACACCGGGGCAATTTTTGTTTCTCGCCACCGGTAGAGCAAGTGATCGCCAATATCGGCGAACGCCTGCAGCATTATAGCTTTGAGGGCCATCCTGTGCGCTGGCTGGCGATCAAGCTGCTGGAGGACGATGCCCAGATCAAAGGCCTGGTCGCTGCCACTGTCAGCGAGAGCGACCTGGCGGCGCTGCAGGCAGAGATCAGTCAACATTTTCCAGGGGGACCGTCCAGCCTGGCTGAGGAACGTTACCGCTGGATCAACAGCGTCCTGGATGCCGCCGTGCGCAGGGAAGGACTGGGCAAGATCTCCGCCAGCGACCGGGTCGATCTCGTTCTCACCAGCCGCTGGCTAGGCGTGCCGATCTTGCTGGCAGTGCTGGCCGGAGTTTTTCTGCTGATCTTCAAACTCTCGCCGCCGTTGCAGGAACTGATCGGCGGTCTGTTTTCGTGGCTGAGCCACCTGATCCAGGTTTACCTGGGGCCGGTGCTGCCAAACTGGCTGGTGCGCCTGCTCACCGACGGCGTGCTGGCCGGGGTGGGCACGGCCATGAGCTTCGTACCCCTGATTCTGATCACCTTCACGCTCTTCGGCCTGCTGGAGGACGTGGGCTATTTTGCCCGGGCAGCCTTCGTCATGGACCGCTGGCTGGGGCCGCTCGGCCTGCCGGGCAAGGCCTTCATCAGCCTGCTAATGGGCTACGGATGCAATGTGCCGGCGATCATGGCGGCACGCACCGCCGAAAACGAGCGCGACCGCCTGCTGACCATCCTGGTCACTCCCCTGACCATCTGCTCGGCGCGGCAGGTAGTGGCAGTCGCCCTGATCGGGGCCTTCTTCCGGCCGAAATTTGCCCCCTGGGTGATGCTGGGCCTGTACCTGGTCGGGTTCGCCCTGATCTGCCTGGTCAGCTTCGTGCTCAAAAACATGGTGCTGAAGGCCGAACGCAACCCCTTCTTCATCGAGCTGCCCATGTACAGGCTGCCCAACCTGACCAACATCATCACCTATGCCTGGCACAAAACCAGGGGTTACCTGCAACGGGCGGCCACCTACATCGCAGCGGTGAGCGCCCTGCTCTGGGTGCTGTCCTACTTTCCGGGCGGCTCCATCGATCACAGCATCATCGGCACGATCGGTCACTGGATCGAGCCGGTGGGACGACCCTTCGGCTTCGACTGGCGCCTGTTGGTGGCCCTGCTATCCGGATTCGCCGCCAAGGAAACCACCCTGGCCACCCTCGGCGTCCTCTACCACGCCAACGAATCCAGCATCGGCGCCGTGCTGACCAGCAGCATCCCCTTCGCTTCGGGGCTGTCTTTCTTCGTCTTCTCCATGTTTTATATCCCCTGCCTGGTCACGGTGCTGACCATTCGCCAGGAAAGCGGGTCCCGGAAATGGACCGCCTTCGCCCTGGCCTACACCCTCTTGCTGGCTGCCCTGCTGTCACTGATCGTCTACCACCTGGCCCTGGCCCTGAGCTGAGCGCGCGTGAACACGGGGACGGCTCCCGCGTCCATTTTTTGATCTGTTACGGGCTCAAATCGGGGCATGATCCCAGCATCCGCCGGGCACTAATTTTTATCCTCCGGAAAAGCGATAAACATTTAAGTCTCCCCATAGTTTACTGGAGAATCTTCGCATAACAGATACGCACACGGGGACCGTCAAATTCACAAAAATAAATCCCCTGCCAACGGCCCAGGAGCAATTTTCCGTCATGAATAATGACAGCCTGGGATGTCCCTGCCACACTTGCTTTCAAGTGGGCAGCAGAATTCCCCTCCAGGTGCCGATCTTCAGCTTCATTCCATGGGTAGATCTCACCAAGCCTTCGCAGAATATCTTTTTGCACATTTGGGTCTGCATTTTCATTGATCATTATCCCTGCCGTAGTATGAGAAGAATATACAACGATAACCCCTTCTTGAACATTTTCCTGAAGGAGGAATTTCTCAACTTGCGCCGTAATGTCGATCATTTCTTCCCGACTTTTACTCCGCAGATTTATCTCATGAATCATGCCTGCTCCCCCGCACGTTTACAGATCGATTTCACTCAGAGTATCCCCAAAGTCTGTTCCCAATATCTCATCCAGCCCCATCTTGTACCCTATTTTTATATGTAACAAATCTCTGTTCATCCTCGCTTAGATCTCAATAATTTCCTATCTATTTTTTATTCTTAATATATTTATGAGTTACATTTGGATTACTAGTTTTTCTTGATTGCATTTCAAATTGCGTTAATGACGATATGAGCGGGGTTAGCTTTGAATAGCCGTAGTTCCTTGTATCAAAATCCGGGTAACGCTTATTAATTCTTGCTCCAACTTCGCCAATAAATGCCCAGCCATCCTCATCTGACGTTTCCGTTACTATAATTTTTATAGATTCTATTAACTCTTCTTTACTTGCCATGCCTTCTTTGGGTGCCTCTTGCTGTTCTATCTTTTCATTGGAATTGGTTTCATAATGTTTTGTAGGAATTGTAGCTAATACTTCAAGATATTTAAACTTTTCACAGGCTGCTATGAAGGGCGCAGGCGTTTTCTTTTCGCCCATGCCAACAACATACATTCCAGCTTCTCTTAGACGAGCAGCAAGCTTGGTGAAATCACTATCACTTGAAACAATGCAAAACCCATCCACATTTTTTGAATAGAGTATATCCATTGCATCAATTATTAAAGCAGCATCTGTAGAATTTTTACCTGTTGTATAGCCATATTGTTGAATCGGGGTAATAGAATAATTAAGTAGTACCGTCTTCCATGATCCCAGTTGCGGCTTTGTCCAATCTCCGTAAATCCTCTTATATGTTGGTGTTCCATGGTTAGAAATTTCATCAAATATATATCTTATATATTTATCCGATACATTATCAGCATCAATTAATACTGCAATCTTCCTATCATTTTCCATATTATATCCCCTTCCTATATCAATTTAGTAATCTAAAAACAGAGACTTCCAACCAGAGTATCAAGGCGAACTGTTTGCTGACATAAAGTCACAAGTTGCTGTACTTTTAACTGCATTCTTTTAACTGCACTATTGTTATAAATATGATCCAGCAGACCATAGATTATTTTCAATAACCGTCTCGCCGATACTTTAAATTTGTTAACAAGGCAATCTCCCTGTTTTTATGGATAATTGGAAGCATGTCCAAAATCTTTCAGCAGGACATTATGCTCATAATTTAAGTAAAGTCAAAGAACAAGTTCCATTTTCATATCTGACTCCAAATATTTGTTATGTTCAAGTGTCACTTTTTTAAACCCATATTTTTTATATAGACCAATAGCTGGTATCAATTTATGATTGGTATACAGCATTATCATTTTAGCACCATTTTTTTTTGCAAACTGCATGCACTTCTCCATAAGCTGGTTACCGATTTTTAGACCTTTGAATTCTTCGGAAACAGCCAGCTTTGCTAATTCAAAAGTATCAGCATCGCCCTTAATCATTGCAACAGTACCAACGATTCTGCCTGCATATTTTGCAAAAAATATATTCCCCCCTTTATCCAGAATAACAGCGTGAGGGTGATTTAATATTTCCAAATCTGAAGGCTCAACAAAAACATATTTTTCGAGCCATTCGATAGATAGTGACATAAAATCTATACTGTATTTATCTTCCCATTCAATAACTTCTACTTCATCCATGAATGCTCATCCTTACTTACTTGTTTTCAACTTCAGCAAGATTATATAAACAATAAGAAATACAATCGAGTTGCTTCTTGATCTCTTCGGTTTTGGCGCGGTCCAGATCGGTTATCTTGACAATGGTGATGACATCCATGCCGGATTGTAGCATCTTTCTTGCCATTTCCAGCCTTTCCTCTGCCGGCCCTTCTCTTCCCAACTGTTGGTAAACTCCATAGCCACGGCAATCTCCTCCTTGTTCAGCTTGATCATTTTTTGCCTGAACAACTCTTCCTCACGCTTGTTCAGCCTGAGGTACTGCTCAAAGAAGCCCATCAGGAAGTGGCTTCGAACCGGATCCTCTGAAGTAATTCGACATTTATCAAGAATATCATGCTATATTTAACTCCTCACTGAAACCGATGGCCAGAGACTTGAAAAATCCCGCCAACGGAAAGAGCCAGGCATCATGCATCCCGTTCCGCAATTGCCATATGATATTGATATTACCATGATACTTGATTACTCCACAAAGCCATTGTATACAGGGAATCGCCGCGAAGAGAATGCACCCGAGCAAAGCCCCGATTCCTAAATATTTATACATCTCTTTCCCAGGGGGCTGGAGTCCGATTTCATAGAATGGACGCTTGTCGAGTTTGGTCTGGAGTAGAAAAACCAGAAGGAACGAGGCAGAGATATAGAAAAATGCACTTATGCCAGTTGAAAAGAAGTCGTGCTTTACTGCGACCAGGCCAGTGAGCTTGAAAAATTGAGGCGGTAAGAACTTTAGAAACAGGCCCGGCAAAAACCAGATAGACAAAGCGACAAAAAAGGCTGCCAAACCTATTCCTACCCGGAGAGATGTTTTAAGCGTGCAGATCACCCCATTAGTGCAAAAATAGGCCGAACTGACAAGAGCATATTTCCAAGTGCATTTGAAAGCTGCATTCTTCCCCATTCGCTCCTCTTTCTCGATTTACCATGTAACCATTTCTTCCTTTTCCGATGTTTTCCTTCTTTAATATGGCATAAAAAAACAGGCTCCCGAAGCCTGTCAAGAACCTCATTAATAACTCAGTGTAAAACTGCGGTAAATTCAAGAGATATCAAGGCTTCCACCTACGGAAGCCTTGATATCTCTCACTATTACGTGGTCAGATCGGGGTATGAGCCCAGCACCTTGAGGAATATGGTTCGGAAGCCGACTCCCGACAGGGCCTCCTGCACCTGTGGCAGATTGGCAGACCCGATAAAGTCGATGAAGAACAGGTAGTCGCCCAGTTTCTTCTTGGCCGGCCGGGACTCGATGCGGGTCAGGTTGAGGTTGCGGCGGGCAAACTCTCCCAGGATGTGGTACAGCGCCCCCGGCCGGTCCTTGATGCTGAAGACGACGGATGTTTTGTCGCCGTGTTCATTACTGACGAGCGGCTCCCGGCCGACAATCCAGAAACGGGTGGAGTTGTCCGGGCAGTCGTTGGCCTCGGGCTCGAGCACGGCCAGGCCGTAATTCCCGGCGGCGTCCAGGGGGCCGAGCGCCGCCCAGAGACTGCCGCTGTCCGCTACCTGGGCGGCTGCGGCAGCCGTGCTGGGGCACTCGACCGGCAGGGCATGAGAAAGCTTCTGCTGCAGGAAGCTGTGGCACTGCGCCAGCACCTGGGGATGGGACAGCACCCGCTCCACCTGGGCCACCCCCACCCCCGGCCGGGCCATCAGGCAGTGGGAGACCGGCAGCACCAGTTCGCCCCGTACCGCCAGATCGTAATGCAGGGCCAACAGGTCCAGGATAATGCCCACCGACCCCTCGCTGGAGTTCTCCACCGGTACTATTCCCTCATCCAGTGCACCCGAGGCCACCTGCCCGAGCACCTGCTCCAGAGAATCGCAGGCCACGCCGTCCCCCTCCCGGCCGTCCAGGAACAGGCGCCCCGCCCGCTCCGAGAAGGTGCCCCGGGGACCCAGATACCCGATCCGGTATGTTGATTCACGCATCCCATCCACCCCCTCAGGCATGACGCCCGACCGCTGCCGCCACCGCCCGGATCTCCTTCATCAAGGCGGAGAACTCGGCGGGGGTCAGGGACTGGGGACCGTCGCTCAGGGCTCTGGCGGGGTCCGGATGCACCTCGATCAGCAGGCCGTCCGCCCCGGCGGCCACCGCCGCCCGGGCCATGGGGCCCACCAGGCGCCGGGCGCCGGTGGCATGGCTGGGATCGACGATCACCGGCAGGTGGCTGAGGCTCTTCACCAGCGGAACGGCGCTGAGGTCCAGGGTGTTGCGGGTGGCGTTCTCGAAGGTGCGGATGCCGCGCTCGCAGAGCACCACCTGGTCATTCCCCTCGGAGACGATATACTCGGCGGCCATCAGCCACTCCTCGACGGTGGCGGACAGGCCGCGTTTCAGGATGACCGGCTTGCTGGCCCGCCCCGCTAGCCGCAGCAGGCTGAAGTTCTGCATGTTCCGGGCGCCGATCTGCACCATGTCCACGTACTCCAGGGCCAGATCGAGGCTGGCCTCGTCGATCACCTCGGTCACCGTGGGCAGTCCTGTCTCCGCCGATACCTCGGCCAACAGCCTCAGAGCCTCGTTCTGCAGGCCCTGGAAGCTGTAGGGCGAGGTGCGGGGTTTGAAGGCGCCGCCCCGCAGCAGTCCGGCCCCGGCTTTTTTAACCTGCACAGCCGCCTCCAACAGTTGCTCCCGGCCCTCCACAGCGCAGGGACCGGCGATCACTGCCAGCTTCCCTCCGCCGAAGACGGCTTCCCTGACCGGCACCTGGCTCCCCTCACCCCGGGCCTCCAGGCTGACCAGTTTGTAGGGCTTCATGATCGGCACCACCTTTTCCACCCCCGGCAGGGCTTCCAACCCCAGGGTCCCGGCCGTTTCTCCGCCTTCTCCCACTGCGCCCATCACCAGGCGCTTCACGCCATGGATGAAATGCACTTGAAAACCGGATTGCTCCAGGCGTTGCCGGACCATCGCCACCTCATCCTCTCTTGCTGACAGCTTCATCACCACTACCATCGCTCGCTACCTCCTTGAATGATTTATGAAATAAAAAAGCCCGCTGCTCTCCCCTGCAGGGACGAAAAGCAGCGAGCTTCCGCGGTACCACCCTGGTTGGCCGGCAACGGCCCACCTCAATGCCAGGTACAGGAATGGCAGCTCCATAACCGGCCCGATCGGGGCGTAGCCACAGGCAATAAAAAACTCTCGCCCTAAAAGGGACGAGAGGCATTATGCCTGTCGCGTTACCACCCTGGTTAGCCCCTCCAGTCCTCTTCTAATCGGGTCGCTGACCACGACAGGACTTTCCGGGCTCGCTCATGCCGGGTACGGGAATCTGGTTCCGATACCCTTCCCCATGTAACGCCGGGAACTGGCGTCCAGGCCTACTTGCCGCCAGCAGCGGTTTCAGCCGGCATCTCCAGAGCGAACTTCGGCCGTCCATATCACGGAAACGCTTGCAGTCGGTGGCGTTCCCTCCCTGAGAGGCTGGGTCCGGCTTACTTTTCTCCTTCATCGACTTTCAAATTTAACTTTCTACATAATTATTATAAGCAAAAAACAACCCGTTTGCAACCATAACATGGGAGTCTGAAGGAGCGTCTGCATCATCCGGGCATTGGTGATGGCCTGGCCCTTGTAATGGCTATTGAAGGCAGTAGTAGGTGGAATTGACCTCGGTGAAACGAAACTCCCCGGCGTAATACTCCAGCATGTCGCCGCGCTTCAACTGCAGCGGGTAATAGGGCCCGCGCCAGTCGTCATAGGAATATCCGGATGTGCCCACCAGGATCTCCGCCGCCAAGGATGTCACCCTCCCTGAGCTGTCCACTACTCCAGAGCGTCCTCACTAAACGCGAGAACCGTGCCCGTGTTTCGTTAGTTCGCCGGCGACACCGGGGCTTCCTGCTGAGTTTGAACTGCGATGCATAGGCAACCCCGGTTTGCGGGAATAAGATAGGTAGGAACAGATTGGAACCCGGTGAGACCAGATCGGGACAGGCTCAGAGAAGCCAGATTCAGATCGGGTCAGGTCATGAGCAGGGTCAGCCACTCCACCAGGTGGGCGGTAGGAATGAAGATCACCTGGGCCAGGATGGTGCCGAGCAGGCGGGTGAACATCAGCCAATAGGTGAGGGCGACTATATCCCGCTCGTCCCGCAGTCCCTGCAGAGACTGATCGGTGATCACCGCAGTCACGGGATCGATCAGGAAGGTGGCCAGCACCGCGGCGATCCCGTTGACGATGCCGGACAGCATGCTGGCGGTGGAGCGGTAGGATGGCATCAGGGCCCCGGCATAGAGGGAGGCCAGAACGCCATTCGTCCAGATGGAAACCACCACGATGTGTACCAGGAACAGGCCGAGGGGCAATGGCCGGCCCCGGAAGATCAGGTCGGAGACCACCTGCAGGACCGGGCGCAACATCGAGCGGCCCCCGGCCGCCCACCCCTTCGGGCGCCCGCCGTAGCGGGCGCAGCCTAGCTGCTGCCGCCGCCTGGCAAAGGCGGCATTGAACTCCCGTAGCAACCGGGCAAACCGTGCCGGGGATAACAGGAGTAAAAACAGCTGCGGGAGGGATCCGGTCCGCTCGAAGACAAAGACCGCCCGGTTCATAAAGAAGATAAAAATAGGGGCGATCGCCGCTGCGGCAACGGTGCCGGCGGAAGAGGCCAGAATGATCAGCCGGATGCATCCCAGCAGGTAGGCCATATGAGCCTGGTGGTATAGCTGGCCTGAATTGATCCCCTGTTCGACAACGGCGGACAGCAGGGGCGCCTGGATCATATTGGCCACCCCCGCCAGGAGGGAGATCAGCTGGAAGAGGGAGAAGGCCGTGATCAGCCGCCGTGTTTTCACACCGGAGAGTCGGACGGCGTAAAAGAGAGTATCAGTCAGGTGAATGATCGCAGTCAGCAGTATCACCAATTGGATCCGGTCCATGACGGCCTCCACATTGTAGTAATCAGGCGCACCTTGAGCATGTCTCCTTTTTCTTATATGCTTGACCCACCCGTGATGAGAACCGGCGCCGCACTCTACGGCAAGACAGCACGATCTGCCGTTCATATGATTCAATTAATCAATTAATAATTCATTGCCGCATGCTGATACTGATGGTATAATTATTTGTTACAGAAAAAGCAGGCTCTAAAAACCTTACTTCCTCAAACAGTGAGAGAGGACAGGTTCTGAAGCACCCGGGTACCCGTTTTAGCGGGCGCGGCGAGGGCGCTTCAGGCTCAAAGCGCCCGCACTATAGGAGAGTGGTATTAGATTGGTTTCTTTTAATGAACTGGGCTTAAGCGACCCGGTGCTGCAAGCGCTTAACAACATGGGCTTCGAAGAGACGACACCGATCCAGGAGCAGGCAATTCCCGTCGCCATGCAGGGCCGGGACCTGATCGGACAGGCCCTGACAGGGACCGGGAAGACTGCAGCCTTCGGCATCCCGATGACGGAGCGGTTCCGTTCTGACAGCGAACACGTTCAGGGGATCGTGATCACCCCCACCCGGGAACTGGCGGTGCAGGTAGCCGAGGAATTGAACCGGATCGGCCAGGTCAAGCATATTGCCGCCCTGCCCATCTACGGCGGACAGGATATCGAGCGCCAGATCAAGGCCCTCCGCAAGCGGCCTCAGATCATCGTGGGCACGCCGGGCCGCCTGATGGATCACATGCGGCGGCGCACCATCCGCCTGCAGGAGATCGAGGTGGTGGTGCTTGACGAGGCCGACGAGATGCTGAATATGGGCTTTATCGAGGATATTGAAAAGATCCTGGAGGAAGTCCCCTCGGAACGGCAGACCATGCTGTTCTCGGCCACCATGCCGCGCCCGATCCAGGAGATCGCCCAGCGCTTCATGAAGGATCCGCTGATGATCGGCATCAAGGCCAAGGAGTTGACGGTTCCCAGCACCGAGCAGTACTACGTTGAAGTTTACGAGAACAAGAAGTTTGACGTGCTGTGCCGCCTGCTGGACATCCAGTCGCCGGAGCTGGCCATCGTCTTCGGCCGCACCAGGCGCCGGGTAGGCGAACTGGCGGAGGCCCTGGACAAAAGGGGCTATTCGGCCGAGGGGCTGCACGGAGACCTGTCTCAATCGCAACGGGACATGGTGATGCACCATTTCCGGGACAGCACCATCGACGTGCTGGTGGCGACGGATGTAGCCGCCCGGGGGCTGGATATCAGCGGAGTGACCCACGTCTACAACTTCGATATCCCTCAGGACCCGGAGGGATACGTGCACCGGATCGGCCGAACGGGACGCCTGGGCAAACCGGGTCAGGCGATCACCTTTGTCACGCCCCGGGAGATCGACTACCTGAAAGTGATCGAGTCCGTCACCAGTCGCAAGATCGTGCGGAAACCGGCGCCAACCAGCACCGAGGCAGTCAGCGGCCTGCAGCGCCTGACCATGGAGAAGCTCCTGCAAGTGGCCGAATCGCCTGATATTGAACAGTATAGGGGATTCGCCCGGGAACTGCTGGAGGAGACCGATTCGGCAACCCTGCTGGCAGCCGCCCTGAAGATGCTCACCAGGGAGCATAACGACGCTCCCGTCCAGTTGACGGAAGAGGCGCCGCACCGGATGAAGAAGCCGAGAAGCGGGGCCTCCACACACAGCGCGGTGCCACCCGTGAGAAAATTCCCCGTCAAGGGCGCCAGGAGCGGACAAAAGGAAAGTGGGCACCGAAACCGGAGCCAGCAAAAGAGCGGTGGCTACAAGCCATCTTTTTAAACTTGCAGCCACCTGCCATCAAGTAGACAACCATAAGCAGTCTGAGGGCACAGTTTGAACTTTAAACTGCGCCCTTTTTGCAAAAGATTCTGCCGGCCGGAGAAAACCAGGCTCATCAATCAGCCCTCTGACAGAAATCTGATCTCCCCGGGCCGCATGCTGGCAATCGCCGCCAGGGACTCGATGCGTATCCCTTCCTGCCTGGGTGCATCCCCGCCATGCTGGAAACTCTTCTCGATCACAATGCCGGCGCCGGCAATCCGCGCCCCCGCCTGACGCGCCAGGCTGATCAACCCCTGCAGCGCCTCTCCGTGGGCCAGGAAATCGTCCACAATCAGCACCACATCATCCGCACTCAAAAAGTGCGCCGAAACAAATATATCCGTCTCTCCCTGGCGGGTGAAGGAAAAGACCTGGGCCACATAGACCTGTCCCTGCAGCGTACTGGGCCTGCCCTTCTTGGCGAACAACACCGGCACATTGAGAGCGAGGCCGGCGGCCATGGCCACGGCGATACCGGATGCCTCGACCGTGAGAATCTTGGTCACTCCATTCGCCGCAAAGCGCTGCCCCAACTCCTGCCCGAGCTGCATGATAAAAACAGGGTCGATCTGGTGATTGAGAAAGGTGTCCACCTTTAAAACATCCTCGCCGATCACCACGCCATCATTGCGGATCCGCTCATGCAGCCTGCTTATGATCTCTTTTTCTTTATCAGTGTCGATCATCAACCCTACCCCTTCGATATCTCGTATGCTTGTATGTAAGTTCTCACCTAAGCAATTTTTTTCTGGAATTTGAGAATGGCAATGCCCATAAAGATCGCTGAGAAGATCAGCAGCGCGGTCACCTGCCCGATCAGGTATGGGAAGCCGATTCCTTTCAGAACAATACCCCTGATGATCTGCAGGTAGTAGGTCAGCGGGATCACGGCGCCGATGTAATAGATAACCTTGGGCATGGCTTCCCGGGGAAACATAAATCCGGACAGCAATATGCTCGGCAGCAACACGAAAAAGGACATCTGCATCGCCTGCATCTGGGTCTTGGCGATGTTGGAGATCAGGACGCCAAGGCCCAGTGAGGCAGTGATAAAGAACAGGGTCAGCAGATAGAGTTGCAGCAGGCTGCCGCGGATCGGCACGCGGAAAACCAGGGCGCCGACCAGCAAGGCGACGGTGATCTGGGCGTAACCGAGCACGATCGACGGCGCCACCTTGCCGATCATCAGTTCGTACGACTTCAGGGGAGTGACGATCAGCTGTTCCAGGGTCCCCCGCTCCCGCTCCCGCACGATAGCCACCGAGGTCATCATCACCATGGTCATGGTCACGATGATGCCCAGGATGGCCGGGACCATGTAATAGGCGGTGATCCCATCCGGGTTATACCAGGGGCGCACCCGCACATCATAGGGAGCGCTCTGGAGGCGCGCCCTCTGAAACAGCACCTGCTGGGACTTGATCAGGCCGATGGAGTTGGCCACCGCCACCGCCTGGCTGGCCACCATGTTATCGCTGGCGTCCACCACCACCTGCACCTGTGCGGGCACGCCCTTTTTCAGATTCTCAGCGAAGTCCGGGGGGTAGATAATCCCCACCTTGGCCTGGCCGCTGTCGATCATCCTGGTCACCGCGGTATAGCTGTTGGCCGTGCTGGTCACGTCGAAGTATCCCGAAGCCGTGAAGGAATCGGTCAGGTCACGGCTCTCGGGGGACAGGGACTGGTCGAAGACCACGGTGCTGATGTGCTTGACCTCGGTCTGGATGGCATAGCCAAACAGCAGCAGTTGCACCAGGGGCAGGGCGAACACGATGCCCAGGGTCAGGCGGTCCCTCCGCATTTGTAGAAATTCCTTCTTGATCACAGCCAGTATCCTGCTCATAAGTCCGGCGCTCCTTTCTATCTCCAAACACCCGCCTGTTTCGCCAACGCTAGACCCCATCTGTGCCGGCTGCGACCCGGCTCCGTTTGGCCAGGGCGATGAAGACATCCTCCAGGCTGGGAGTGATCGGCCTGGGCGCCACGCCGATGAACCCCTCCAGACTGGCCATCCGGGACTCCGACTCCAGCAGCACATGCAGCAGCGGCCCATGCAAGCTGCACTCCCGGACGTAGGGCAGGGCTTCGATGTCGCCGATCCGGTTCACGCCCCCCGCCACCTCCAGTTCCACCAGCCAGCCATCCAGGGCGGTGGCCTTAAGCCGGTCCGGGCTGTCCAGAGCCAACAGCCGCCCGTTGGAGATGAAGGCGATCTTGCCGCAGCGCTCCGCCTCGTCCATGAAATGGGTGGCCACGATCACCGTGATCCCCTGGTTGGCCAGCCCCTGAATGATGTTGAAGAAATGGCGGCGGCTGGTGGGGCTGACGCCGCTGGTAGGCTCATCCAGAAAGATGATGGACGGCCTGGCGACGATGGCGCACCCCAGGGCCAGGCGCTGCTTCCAACCACCGCTCAGATTGGCCACCAGTTCCCGCTCCCGGCCGGCCAACCCGGCCATGGCCACCATCTCGGCAATGCGTCCGGACCGGTCCCGGCCGGGGATCTCGTACAGGGCGCTGTAGAAGTCCAGGTTCTCCCGGACGGAGAGGTCCTCGTAGAGGCTGAACTTCTGGGACATGTAACCCAGGTGCTTTTTGATCTGCTCGCTTTCCCGGAAAATGTCGTAGCCGAGCACGCTGCCGGAGCCGGAGGTCGGCGCCAGGATGCCGCATAGCATCCTGATGGTAGTGGTCTTGCCCGCCCCGTTCGGCCCCAGAAAACCGCAGATCTCCCCGCGCCCGATGTCCATGGTAACCTGATCCACCGCCGTGAAACTGCCGAATTTTCTGGTCAGGTTCCGGGTGGAGACCGCCTGATCATCGCCGCTCAGGGACATCAGCCCACCTCCTGTTCCGCCAGGGAGACAAAGATGTCCTCCATGGTGGGAGCGATCTGGAGTAGCCGGAGCACTGGAATGTTCAGACGGGCCAGGTGGTCGATCACCGCCGGCCGGGCAGCGGCCGCATCCGCCACCACCAGGTGGTACTTGTCGCCGTAAAAGGAGGAGTCCAGCACCAGGTCCAGGCTCCGGAACAGATCCGGATCGCGGGAGCCCACCATAACCTCCAGCAACTGATAGGGAAAGTCTCGCTTGAGCTGCAGCGGCGAGCCCGCCTTGATCACTCGGCCCTGGTTGATGAAAGCCACCGTGTGGCAGAGTTCTGCCTCGTCCATGTAGGGGGTGGTGACCAGGATTGTCCGCCCCTCCTGGTTTAAACGGTAGAGAATCTTCCAGAAATCCTTGCGGGATTCCGGGTCCACCCCGTAGGTCGGCTCGTCCAGGACCAGGATGCCCGGCCTGGTGATCATAGCGCAGGTCAGGGCCAGCTTCTGCTTCATACCCCCGGAGAGGTTGTCCGCCAACCGGTGCTCAAAGCCGCTCAGCTTGGTGACGGCAAAGACCTCTTCGGCCCGCTCCCGGATCGCCTGTCGGCTGAGCTTATACATGGAACCGAAGAAGCTGATGTTCTCCATCACCGTGAGGTCTCCATAGAGGCTGAAACGCTGGGGCATATAGCCCAGATTCTCCCTGGCCCCCTCCAGGCGCTGCGGATCGCTGCCCATGATGGAGACGGCGCCGCGGTCCGGAGTGATCAGGCCGCAGACCACCCGCAGCAGGGTGGTCTTGCCCGCCCCGTCGGGGCCCACCAGGCCGAAGATCTCCTGCTTCTTCACATGCAGGCTGACGTCATTGACGGCAATGTTGCCGCCAAAGGCCTTGGTGATGTTGGCGATCCTGATCATGGCAAATTATCCCCCGGTAAAGGTGGCGCCCCCCTCGGGATGGCATCAGTCAAAGGTGACATCGGCGGGCATACCCTGCTTCAGCAGGCCGCCCTGGTTGTCGATGCGGATCTTGACGCCGAAAACCACGTTGGCGCGCTCTTCCCTGGTCTGGATCTCCTTGGGGGTGAACTCCCCCTTCGAAGCGATCTCCGACACCGTCCCCGTGAATACCCGGTCGGTCCCACTGACCGTAAAGTGCGCTATCTGCCCCAGCTTCACGGCAGGCAGCTCATCAGTGGGGATGTAGACCTTGATCCAGAGATCGCTCAGGTCCACCACGGTGACCACCGACACCCCCTGCGGGGAGAATTCCCCCTGCTCATAGTTCTTGGTGTCCACGATCCCGGCGATCGGAGAGATGATCTTCAGGTCGTCCAGCATGGCATCCGAGGCCTGCAGTACCGCCTGGCTGCGGTCCACCTCTTCCCGGGAGGCCGTGATCACCTCCGGACGGCTGCCATCCTCCAGCAAGCTCAAGGCCGCCTTGGCAGCATCCAGCTTGTTCTGGTCCAACTCGACTGCCAGCCGGTACTGATCCAGCACGTCCTTGGCCACAGCGCCCTGCCGGTAAAGAGTCTCCCGGGCCGCCAGGTTGGTGGCAGACTGGCCGTAGCTTGCCTGGGCGATGTTGACGTTGGCCCGGGCCTGCTCCAGCTCCTGATCCCTGGCTCCGGAGGTGAGATCCCTGAGCTGGGCCTCCGCTTTCAGCAAAGCAATGGCATTCTGCTCCCGCTGGGCCACCAGGTCGTTGCGGGCGATCTCCGCCACCTCCTGGCCCCGGGTGACCCGGTCACCCTCCTTGACGGTCAGTTTGGAGATAGTGCCCGGCGTCTTGGCGCACAACTCCACAGAGGTGCCCTCGATGGTGCCGGTGGCCAGGATCGCCTGGCTCCTGCCGGCGTAATGGGTGCGATAGGCCCACCAGCCGCCGCCGCCGGCCAGCAGCAATACCAGCACAATGACTATTGTCCTGATCGATTTCACCTGTTCCCACCCTCTTCAAGGAAACTGTGCTCTCTAACCCGCAGGGTTTTTCAGCAGCCCGTGGGATACCAGCGCCAGCGTGTGATCGAGAAAGGCTGCAATTCCCTCCGCGGAGTATCCATCAGGTCCGACCACGTGCTCCAGAACCGGGCGCCCGATAAAGTAAAAGATCAGCATGCCCAATATGGAAACCACGCCCAGGCCGGGATCGATATCCCGGATCTCCCCCTGTCTGATTCCTTGCTCAATCAAGGTTCGCACTGCGCTGAAACCATGTTTTAAATACTTATCCGCCAGCTCGGGCAGGTACGGGCCGCCACGGCCAAGCTCGTAGCGCATCAGGCTGATGAAGTTCTGGTTTTCTTGCAAAAACGAGACATACATCCGGGAGAGCTTCCGGAGAGCCGCATCGGTGCCCCCCTCAATCGCAGCCGTATCTCTAACGTTTTGCATCAGGGTCGCGAACACATGGTCGAGCAGCCGCCGGTACAGGTCTTCCTTGTCCTGAAAGTAATAATAGATCATGGCGCTGTTCACTCCGGCAGCCTCGGCGATCTCCCGGATGGTCACGACGTCGTACCCCCTGGCGGCAAACAGTTCGAGACCGGCGGCCAGGATCTTCTCCCGGACTCCCGTTTCTTGGGCTTCTGTATGGTCACTGCCGGCGGTTTCTTTGCTCACTCTGATCACCTGTTAATTAATCGTCCGATTAATACCATATATTATTTTATAACTCCTTTTATAAATGATCAATACCAAAAGATCAGGACGAAGATCAATAGCGGCCCAGACCGTCTGGGCCAGAAAACAGGCAGGAACCGCGGCCGGAAAACAGTTAAAACCGCTGCTCTGCATGGCACGGGCAGCGGTTTTTTAAGAGTTGAAGCTGCAGGCTCGTCAGTCTACCGCTAAATACACTCATGTATCAGGACTGGCCATAAAAAGCCCTAGCCCCCGTCCCGAGTGAGGAGAACCCGCAGCGGATTGGAGCTGCTGCCCTGTACGCCCATCGCATATGCGGTATAGGCAACACCGGGAGCCAGGGCCACATTGGGCAACGTCATGATGGTCTGATCGGTCCCCGCCAAATTTACAGATAGCGTGTAGGTGCCGGGGCTGATGGCGGCGTAACTGGTACGTCCGTTGTACCCGATATTGCTGAAGAGCACCGTGCCATCAGGCAGGACAATGTCGACGTTGGGGGTATTGGGCGACAGGTGCGCAAATCTGACATAGGACTGGCCGGAACCTGCCGGCGGTTGCTCGCCGATGGGCAGCAGAACGATGCGCCCCGGATACCCGCTGGCGGCAATCGTGTAATATCCCTGCGGATTGAGGTTGACACTGCCGCTAAAGATAGGACGCAGGCGCCGGCCGGCCGGATAGATGTCGACCCGGTGAGCGCCGCCCGGAAGGTTCAGGTAGCCAGTGTGCTGGTTATAAGGAACATTGGAGGCATGCCTCCTCCCGTTTACATAGACATCAACATTGGAAGCACCCGGAGATGCGTGCAAAAATCGAACTTCGGGCAATGATAACACCACCTTCTGCTTTTTAATAACGGTCAATCAATACAGTATATGATTGCTAACAATAGCTGGTTAATTTGCCTAAACATAATACCAAGGCCGAAGTATTCTAACCCCATATTGCCGTCCACCACAGGAGCAGGCAACACGCCGCACCATCGTGAGGGAATTGTCTCTGGAGGGCATGGCCTGCGCTGTCCCGGGGATCAGCCCGGCCAGCCCGGATCCGGGGACGCATCCGGCTGCATTGCGCAATTTATCCGCCAATTATTTTATTCTGATCCCCTGCCGATTTGCCGGCAATGAATCAATAAGTGAACAAGTTGAACAGAGTCAAGATATGGACTTTCCTTTAAAACAATCAACAAGAACATTGAGAATAGCAATTATTGTATCTATGTTATCATCAGGTAAGTTTTCTACCTTAATAAATAATTCATTCAATTTTTTAATTTTATTTAGAGGCACCTTACTCGTTTGATTCTCATCTGCAAAAAATTCGCTAAGAGTCACGTCTAGAGAAGAACATATTTTTTGTAAAGTTTTTATAGGAGGGTCTTTTTTACCCGCTTCAATTTCGCTGATATAAGACTGGCTGATATGCGCCCTTTCGGCTATATCCTTTTTCTTCAAACCGGCATCTTTTCGTAATTGCTGTAATCTTATGGCGATAGTCTCCATAAAAGTCGCTCCTAGCGAATATATTTTTTTTTACAATACCATGTAGGTTAATGATATAACAAGATATTTCATGGAATTCTGAATAATTCTTTGAAAAAATGTATTTATTAACGAGATTAGCTATTGATTAGATTAGCCAACAGAGATATTATTTAGTATAAATATTCGCTTAAAGCGATTATATATACTAATTAATGCTAATTAAGAAAATTTAAGTAATCAATGGAGGATACTATGCAATCAATTAAGGCCTTGCGCAAGGAAAAAGGGTTCACTCAAAAAGCGCTATCAGACAGAACTGGCATTGCGCGCTCTTATATTTGTGAGATTGAGATGGATAGAAAGCAACCATCTCTTAAAACACTAGAAAAAATATCCAAGGCGTTAAGCATAACGGCAGATGAGCTTTTGAGAAGAGAAATATTATCTAAGAGTGAATACCAAACAGAAACATAAAAATATTAATAAAAGATTACATGTATAGATACATATTACAATCAATTAGCCTGACTGGTTTCTGGCATAATTGCCCTGTTTTTATATTATTCGAAAAGCACCTGAAATTATGCAAATATAACTTACATTTAAAGCAAAGCAAAAAAGATCTCAATATATTGCATCGTGTTGAACGTATAATTTACTTTAGGAAATTTGTGTAATTATTTGCAGAGCTTCGCTGCTGAAAAAGTCGGGCAAAAATGAGGCAATTGGTATGAACGATGACATGGACGACCTCGAAGAACGCATGGAAATGGTCCGGGACTTCGTTACCGAGAGTCGGGAATTGTTGGACAGCGCGGAACCGCAGATCATTGATATGGAAAAGACAGCCAACGATTCCGGCAAAGTCGACGAGGACATTTTGAATGCGATCTTCCGCCTCTTTCACTCCCTGAAAGGAACGGCATCCTTTCTCGATCTGCAGAACATCATCGGCGTCACGCACGAGGCGGAGACGCTGCTGGAGATCTTTCGCAAGGACAGGGCCGTGGTCGCGCCCGGCCACGTGGACCTTCTCTGCCGCACCAGCGACTTTATCAGAGACATGCTGGACATAGTGGAGCGCAAGCTGACCGATGAGGGCTATGAATCAGAGGCCGGTGAACTGATCGGCGATCTGAAGCAGGCGATCAACGATGCCTCAGGCAGAGAG
>JAHFCR010000033.1:29683-35094 GCA_023249405.1 Peptococcaceae bacterium
GGCCGGTGAACTGATCGGCGATCTGAAGCAGGCGATCAACGATGCCTCAGGCAGAGAGCCGGCGGATGAACAATCAGACAATGCCGGGCAACACCCGCCCGACGAACACTCCCCAGGTGAGCTTGAGCATTTTCCCGCCGCTGGCATACAATCGCCAGCGGAGTTGCCACAGCAACTCCTCACGCCATCGACAATAGAGCAACGCCGTACTATCTTCACGCCAATTCGCCCGAATGAATCACGGAATACCTCCCCTGAAAAAACGCCTGAAGAGCCCTCTCCTGTTGCGCCCGATGCCAGCGCTTCCTCAGTGCTGCATGATGCTGGCGCCCCGAGGGAAGGGGGCGCCAGCATGCTGGATATTGCCCCGCCTGCCCCCGTTGTGCCTGATTGGTGCCCACAACCGACATCGCCCGACCATCCCGCTTTACCTGCTAAACAGCAGTCCCAGGCCCAGCAACAGGTGATCAGGGTGGATATCGACAAGCTGGACAAGATGCTCGACCTGGTGGGAGAATTGGTCATCGCCGAGTCGATGGTGGCTAACAACCAGGGCGCCGACAGGTTTGAAAACGACCGCCTTGTCAAAGCCATCACTCAACTCGATAAGATCTCCCGGGAAATCCAGGAGGTAGCCATGTCCATGAGGATGATCCCACTGGCTGGGATATTTAACAAGATGGTGCGCCTGGTCCGGGATCTTTCCCACCAGGCGGGCAAGCAGGTGGATCTGCTGATCGTTGGCGAGGAAACGGAGGTTGACAAGACCATTATCGAGCAGATCTCCGACCCTCTGGTGCACCTGATCAGAAATGCTATCCACCATGGCATCGAGGATGCCCCAACCAGATTGGCGGCCGGCAAGCCGGAAACCGGGAGAGTCACACTCGATGCAAAGCACTCGGCAGGAGAGGTGTGGATCACTGTCGAGGACGACGGGGCTGGATTGAACCGTAAAAAAATCTTCGAGAGAGGAGTGGAGAAGCATCTGATCAGGAACGAAGATGCAGCGATGAAAGATGAGGAGATCTGGCGCCTCATCTTCGAACCAGGGTTCTCCACCTCCGAGAATGTTTCCAATATCTCCGGACAGGGGATCGGCATGGATGTGGTCAGGCGCAACATCGAGAGGCTCAGGGGCAAGGTGGATATCAGGACCAGGGAGGGCGTAGGAACGATGTTCATCATTCGCATCCCCCTGACCCTGGCCATCATCGAGGGCATGGTGGTACGGGTTGGCGCCAACCGCTACGCCATCCCGATCAGTTCCATCAAGGAGTCGTTTCGTCCCAGTCCAGGCCAGATCACCGCCACCCCTGACGGCCTGGAGATCGTGCGCGTGCGCGGCGAACTGCAACCGGTTCTTCGGCTGCACGAACTCTACCGGGTAGAACCGCTTCACCGGCAACTTGCAGACGGTATCCTGATCATAGTGGAGAATACCGAGAACAGGTGCTGCCTGTTCGTCGACGAACTCCTGGGCCATCAGCAGATCGTGATCAAAACACTGCCGGACTACCTGCACCACGTCAAGGGAATCTCCGGCTGTTCCATTCTGAATGACGGTGAGATCGGCATGATCTTGGACGTAGCCGGAATCCTCAGTTCCGTCGATGAGATCGCGCAGTTGAAAATCAATTAAAAATTTGAGGTGAAACCATTGAGCAAGAATGACATGCTGGATGTCGAATTGCTTGAAGACGATGAAGGCGAAGAAGACACCCAGGAGGACAAATACCTCACCTTCACGATCGGCAAGGAGGACTTCGGTATCGAGATCCGCTACGTGACAGAGATCATCGGTATTCAGAATATCACCGAGGTCCCAGATATGCCATCCTACATCAAGGGGGTGATCAACCTCCGGGGCAAGGTAATCCCGGTGATGGACGTGCGGTTGCGCTTTGAATCGCAAGAGCGCCCCTACGACGACCGCACCTGCATCATCGTGATCAATATCGACGAACGGCCGGTTGGCCTGATCGTCGACCGGGTGCTGGAGGTGCTGGATATCCAGGAAAACGACATCGAATCCCCGCCGAAGATGAGGAAGGGAGATACCAACAGGTTCATCCAGGGCATGGGCAAGGTCGGCGAACGGGTCAAGATTCTCTTAAACGCCAATAAACTACTATTTGATGAGGACGAGAGGGTGCAACCGTGACAGACGACAGCGATGAAAAAATAGCCGCACCTCGCCGGCAGAAAGACTTCTCAGCGCTTGACCCGCTGCAGATACCCGTATTCGTGGCAGATCAGACCCGAAGAATCATCTATGCCAACAATGCCTTTGCGAAATTGGTGGGCCGGGTCGGGGAACAGCTCAAGGGGGCGCAGATCGACTCCCTGATCAGATCGGGAAAGAGCGGCATAGACTGCGCCCTAGCCGGTGATACCTCGGGCATCAGAACATGGGCCACGGTCGGGGGTAAAAAATATTTTTTTGTTTATCATCCCACTCTGATCCATGACCCCACGGGCAACATCACCGGTGTCCTCGAAACAATAGAGGACCTGACTGAACAGCAATTGGCGCTGCAGACAGTCGAAGCACTGGTAGGAAAGGTTAAAGCCGGCAACCTGTCAGCCAGGGCCAAGGCCGATGCGGGTGGCGATTACAGGCTCCTGCTCGATGGCATCAACGAGATGCTGGATACACTGATCGCCCCCCTCAATGTGGTCTCAGACTATATTGACAGGATTTCCAGGGGCGATCTTCCCGGCCAGATCACCGGGCCCCGCAACGGCGACTTCAACAGCATCAGAGATAGCCTGAACAGGTGCATCAAAATGATCGGCGGCATAGCTGGAGAGGTGGACAACTTAAAGAGGATGATTTTAGGGGAACCGGCAGAGGAGCGCCAGAACACCGGGATGTATCAGGGAACCTTCAAAGATATGATCCGGGACGTTAACGAACTGATAGAGGCGGTCGTCATCCCGTTGAATGAACTGATGGCAGAGCTTGGTCGAAAGGTCTTCCACTGAATGAGGCTCATAAAGCGAAACTAAGCATCAGATGGGGTTTTGACCCCATCTGATGCTTAGTTGAGCCGATCCCGCCCCGCCCAAAGGGCACCCGGGCACCCGGCTTAGCGCCCCTAATCCCACCGCTTTCAGAAGCGGGGGTATTAGGGGCGGTCAGCTATCGGATAAACAAAAAAACTTTATTAGCTAAGGAGGAAATGGCAAGCGATGGAGGCTGCAAAGGAACCCGATGAAAGGGACAGCAAAAAAGACTTAACATTATTTGATACCCTGCAAGTGCCCGTGTTCCGCGTGAACAAGGACGGAAAGATCGTTTATGGCAACGATGCCTTTGCCGATCTGGCGGGCAGGAAGAGGAGCCAAATCGAGGGGATCATGCTCGATTCTCTGATCAAATCAGAGGCGAGCGGCGTAGAAGCGGCCCTCAGCGGCGACAGCACCTGCGTCAAAACCTGGGCTACAATCAAGAGTAAGCGGCATTTCCTCGAGTACCGGCCCAGTCCGATCTTTGATGCCAAGGGCAATATTAATGGGGTTGTGGCGGCGATCGTCGATCTCACATCCCAAAAGGTAGCCCTGCAGGCGGTCCACGAACTGATAGGTAAGGCCCGATCCGGTGACCTGTCAGCCAGGGCCAAGGTCGATACGGACGGCGACTACAAACTCCTGGTCGATGATGTCAATGAGATACTGGATACGATAGCAGAGCCAGTCAGCGATCTGAAAGACATGCTCGCCAGGATGTCCGTCCTCGACCTTACTCAAAACATTTCTAAGGAATATGTGGGCATCTGGAACGAACTGAAGAATGGCATTAACATGATTCAATCTATTATGCTTCTCGTTGTGGAACAGGTCACCAACATCAGCAATGGCGATCTGAATGCACTTGAACAGTTTTTAAAAAAATTCGGACAGCTTAGCGATAAAGATACGTTCTTTCCCGCCTTTACTCGATTGTTGGAAACCCTCAGGGGTGTGATCGGGGAGGTCGAGGCGCTGACCGGAGCCGTCACCGCCGGCGACCTCTCCAAGCGGGGCAAGGATAACGAGTACCCGGGAGCATACCGCCAGATCATTCAGGGGATGAACGTCCTGATCCTCTCGATCACCAATCCGCTGGATGAGTTAAAAGAGGTAATGGACCGGATGGCGGTGAATGATTATACTCAAAAGATGGCCAAAGACTATTCCGGAATCTGGGATCGGCTAAAGATCGCCACCAATAAAATCCTGGAACGAGTTCTGCATATCCAGGAAACAACGGTCAATATCAGCAGGGGTAACCTCGACGAGCTGGATGCCTATAAAAAGATCGGGAAGAGGAGCGAGAACGATCAGTTGGTGCCGGCCTTCACCAAGATGATGGAGGCGATTAACGGTGTTACCGCAGAAGTCAACGGTATGGCAAATGCCGTTTCCGCCGGTGAACTTACCCTGCGCGGCAACGCAGAGAGTTATCAGGGCGCCTATAAAGAGATGGTCCAGGGCATGAACAGCTTAATTGATTCTATCGCCCATCCGGCGGAAGAGCTGATGGCATGCCTCGGGAAGATAGCGGTGAATGACCTGACTGTCAAGGTATCCGAGGGTCACTCGGGGATCTGGAACGATCTCGGAAGCGCCGTCAACGATGTTCACGCCCGGTTAGTACGCATCCGCGACACAGTCATCCGTATCAGCGACGGAGACCTCAGCGACCTCGATGAATATAAGAAGACCGGAAAGAGAAGCGAGAACGATACTGTGGTGCCGGCCTTCATCAAGCTGATCGAATCGATCGGAAGAGTGATCAGGGATGTCGAGATGCTGAGCGGAGCCGTCACAGCCGGCGACCTCACCAAGCGGGGCAATGAAAACGAATATCAGGGAGCATACCGCAACATCATTCTGGGGATGAACAAGTTAATCGAGTCTGTAGCCAATCCACTGGATGAATTAAAAGAGGTACTGGGACGCATGGCGGTGAACGATTACACCCAGAAGATGGTCAAAGACTATTCAGGCATCTGGGATCGGCTAAAGATCGCCATCAATGTAACATTAGATAAAGTAACTGCTGTCCAGGACATGACAATTGATATTAGCGATGGCAACCTAAGCGGGCTAGGGTCGCTTAAAAAGATCGGGAAGAGGAGCGAGAATGATCAGCTGGTGCCGGCCTTCATCAAGATGATGGAGGCGATTAAAGCCCTGATAGAGGATACCAGGGAGTTGGCCGAAGCGGCGGTGAATGGCAGACTGGGCGCTCGTGCCGACACCGCCAAGCAGCAGGGCGACTTCCGTAAGGTGGTCGAGGGCATCAACGCCACACTGGATGCAGTGATCATGCCGGTCAACGAGGCCTCCGATTGCCTCAAGGAGATGGCCGGCGGCAACCTGGACGTGGAGATGAGGGGAGATTATAAGGGCGACCACGCCGT
>JAHFCR010000094.1 GCA_023249405.1 Peptococcaceae bacterium
ACCGTCCTGATGAAGGAGCCCACGTAGATATGCTCCTTGACAACGCCCTGGAGTTGGAACCCGGCCACCGGGACCGGTGAACACCGGAGTTTTTCGGGGCGAATGGAGATGTAGACCAATTCGCCCTCGCTGAAGCCGTCCGCATAGACGGTCGCCATGCCCGTCTCCATGGCCGCAATCAGCCGGTCGCCCTCGATATCGCTGATGGTCGCTTCAATGATATTGGATTCGCCGATGAAATCGGCTACAAACTTCGAGGCCGGCCGGTCGTAGATCTCGTCCGGGGCGCCGATCTGCTCCAATACTCCGCCATTCATGACCGCAACGCGGTCACTCATGACCAGGGACTCTTCCTGGTCATGAGTGACGTAAACGAAGGTGATGCCCAGCTTTTTTTGCAGATGTTTCAGCTCCACCTGCATCTGCTTGCGCAGCTTGAGATCTAGGGCTCCAAGCGGTTCATCCAGCAGCAGCACCCTCGGCCGGTTGACCAGCGCCCTGGCTATGGCCACCCTCTGCCTCTGCCCGCCCGACATCTGTGACGGCATCCGCTTCTCAAAGCCGTTCAGCTGCACCAAAGACAGCATTTCCGTCACCCGCTGGCCGATCTCGCCCTTGCCGACCCTTTTCTCCACCAGTCCGAAAGCGATATTGTCATAGACATTCATGTGCGGAAACAGGGCATAGTTTTGAAAGACTGTATTCACATTACGCTGATACGGCTCTTTTTTCTCGACGTTCTCGCCTTCCATGACGATCGTTCCGGTGGTCACGGCCTCAAAACCGGCGATCATGCGCAGGGTGGTGGTCTTGCCGCAGCCCGAGGGGCCCAGCAGGGTCAGGAACTCTCCCTCTCTGATCCGGAGATTCAGGTTTTTGATCACCGGTACTTCATGGAAATATTTATTGACATTGATCAACTCGACGATGACCTTGTCCAGAGGACCTGGCACAACTGATTCCTCCCCTTACAGGGTTTTTTCCCCTTTGTCTCCGGTACGGATGCGCATGACATCGACGATCTCGGATACGAAGACCTTGCCGTCTCCGACCTCACCGGTGGACAGGCCCTCGTGGATATCCGCCAGAATGTTCTCGACATCCCCTTCACGCACCACGGTCATGATGTAAATTTTCGGCAGCAGGTTGATATCCGGCAGCCCGATGCCTGAGAACTCCTTGATGACACCTTTCTGATGACCGCAACCCATGACGGCGAAGACAGTCATGCCGACATAATTGTTTTTCAGCAGAATTTTTTTCAAGACGTCCAACTTTTCGGGACGGATGATGATCTCCAGTTTCTTCACTGGCATAGCCTCCTTATAACACCGGGATCCGGCCGCTCAGGAACCGGCTCTGAAATCGGTCCAGGCCTTGTCGTATAAGCTCAGGGCCGCCCCGACGTCCTCCTGGAGATTGGCCTTGGCCAGCTGCTCGGGGGGCACGTTGCTCGCCGGGTTGTTCTTGTAGTCGTCACTCAGGTACGGCAAAGCCGCCTGGTTGGGGTTGGTGTAGGGGAAAGCGGCGCTGATCATGGCGCTGGTATGCGGATCCAGGATAAAATTGATAAACAGCTCCGCCTCTTTTTTATGCTTGGCGCCCGCGGTCACGCAGAGGTTGTCGATCTCCGATTCGATGCCCTCTTTTGGCCATACCACCTGGAGGGACGGATTGGATTTCATGGCCAGCGCCGCCTCGCCGTTCCAGGTAAATCCCACCGTCGCCTCTCCGGAAATCAGGAGGGCCTTGGGGTTGTCGCTGTCGTAGGCCTTGATGTTGGGACGGAATTTTTGCAGCCAGGCCTTGGCCTGCGCAATCTTGGCAGGATCGGTCTCGTTGATGGAGTGGCCGCTCGCCGCCAGAGCGAGTCCCATGATCATTCTTTCATCGTCGAGCACCACGATGGAGTTCTTCAGCGAAGGGTCGAGCAGATCGTTATAACTGGTGATGTTCAGGCGCACCTTCTGCTTGTTGACCACCAGCATGACGGGGCTCATCATGTACGGAACCGAGTATTGGTTGCCTTTGTCATATTCCAGATTCAACAGAGCGGGGCTGATATTTTTGATATTGGTGATGCTGCCCGGGTCGAACGGTTCGATCAGTTTTTGCGCCTCCATCGCTTTGATGACGTAGTTGCTGGGGATCACCACGTCATACTGCGATGCGCCGCCGGCCTGCAGCTTGGCGATCATCTCTTCGTTGGAGGAGTAGGTGGAATAATTTACCTTGATGCCATACTGCTTATAGAAGGCATCCAGTACCGATTGGGGCATATATTCCGTCCAGTTGAACACATTGATCTCTTTGGCATACCCGCCGGCAGCGCTGCCGGTGGAGGCCGGTTTGCAGCCGGCAGCCGCCGTCAGTATCAGACCGGCCATGATCGCCGCCAGAAGCATCTTTTTGATCTTCATGCCTGATTACCCCCTCTTAATTTATCTGACTCTTCAGATCTGTTGATCGACCCGGAATGGTCGATCACTGGATGGTGGAACATTGCTTGCCGGCAGCCGCTTGACGCAGCGATTGCTCCACCTCCGTCAGCGTTTCATCCAGTATGGCCACAATTTTATCCATGGTCTGGTAGGAGATGATGCCCGGCGGCTCGATCCGCAGGGTCTTCACGTTATTGAGAGTGCCTCCGGTCATCACTCCCCGCTGGAACAGCCCCTTGGATACGCTCCAGCCGATGAAGGGCTCCGGGAACTCCAGGCCGATCAGAAAACCCCTGCCGCGCAGGTCGATCAAGATCTCATGCTTTTGCTGAACCGTATAGAGTTTGCCCATCAGGTAGGCGCCTTTGGCCCTGATCTGAGCGGGGAGGTCATTCTCCAGCAAGAATCTCAGGCTGGCGATCGCCGCCGAGCAGCAGAGAGGATTGCCGCCAAAGGTCGGGGAGCCCAGGATCCACGGGTTGTTCACGATATCTTCCGTCCACAGCTTCGGGCTGGCGATGATTCCGGTGATCGGGAGGATGCCGCCGCCGAAGGCCTTTCCGAAAACCAGGATATCCGGCGCCACATCTTCCGCCTCACAGGCCCACAGATAGCCGGTGCGGCCAAGGCCGGTCTGCACCTCATCGGCGATCATGATCACCCCGTAGCGGTCGCAGATCGCCCGGACCTGCTTCAGGTAGCCCGCCGGCGGAATGATGATGCCGGCCTCCCCCTGGATCGGCTCGCAGATAAAGGCGGCCACACTTTCGCCCACCGCATTCAGATTTTTGATCGTGGTTTCCAGCGCCTGGGCGTTGCCGAACTCGACGTGCGCCACCGCCTGGATCATCGGCAGGTAGGGCTGCCTGTAGGTATACTTGCCGGAGACGGAAACGGCGCCGTATGTCTTGCCATGAAACCCGTTCACCGTGGAGATATAGTATTTCTTTTTGGAGGCCAGCCGGGCCAGCTTCAGGGCCATCTCCACCGCCTCGGCGCCGCTGCTGCAGAAAAAGGAGTATTGCAGATCGCCCGGGGTGGCCAGCGCTAAAATATTGGCGAGATAGCCCCGCAGCGGGTCCAAAAGCTCCTGGCTGTGCAGGGCGTACCGGCCAAGCTGTTTTTGGACGACCTCGAGGATCTCGGGGTTTCTGTGTCCTGCCGTATAGATGCCGAACCCGCCCAGACAGTCGATGAATTCCTGCCCGTACAGGTCGTAGAATGATTCGCCGCTGTCCGACCATTCCACAAACGTGGCATCGGTGGACACCGATTTTCTGTACTTTAACCAGCCGGGGTTCACGTGATCGTTGAAGTTCCGGACCGAATCCGCCACCATGGTGTCCTTCTCGGTCCTGGTCAACTCATCCTTGAGGATCAGATCGCAAACCTTTTTGGCCTCTTCCAGGGCGAGCTTTATGTCTGATGCCATCCTGATGTCTCCTATCCCAATTTTTTTTGCTGCCAACCTGCTGGGGTTCCAGGGTCGGCGCCCCATCGAGGGCAATGTTCATCCCTTGAACCATCCACTAGGGGCCACGCTCAGATTGATATTGATCTGCTTGACCTCCGTATATTCCTCGTAGCCGAAGGTGCCGAGTTCACGGCCCAGACCGCTCTGTTTGTAACCGCCCCAGGGCGCCTCGTTATAGGTGGGGTTATAGCAGTTGATCCAGGTGATCCCGGCCCGCAGCCGCCTGATCACCCGGAGCGCCCTGGCCCCATCGCCGGTGAAAACGCCGCCCGCCAGCCCATAGATGGAATTGTTGGCCAGCCTGACGGCTTCATCCTCATCCTTGAACTTCTGCACGACCAGCACCGGCCCGAAGATCTCCTCCTGGACAATGCGCATCTCCGGGGTGGTGTCGATGAAGATGGTCGGCTCCACAAAATTGCCCTGATCGTAGGGAGGCGCCGATATCCTGTGCCCACCGCAGATCAGCCGGGCGCCCTCTTGCCGGCCGATCTCGATATAGTGCAAAACCTTTTCCGTGTGCTCCCTGGAAATCAGCGGGCCCATCTCTGTTTCCGGATCCATGCCGTTGCCCACCCTGATCTTGGAAGCGCGCCGTGCCAGTTCCTCAATAAAATGATCATGGATCTTTTCATGCAAGATCAGCCTCGAGCCAGCCGAGCAGACCTCGCCCTGATTGGCGAATATTCCAAAGAGCGCATAGTCGATGGCGGTTTCCCAGTCGGCATCGTCGAACACGATATTCGGTGATTTGCCCCCCAGTTCCAGCGAAACCTGCTTGATGTTGGAGACAGATGCTTCCAGAATGCTTCTGCCGGTTTTGGTGCCGCCGGTAAAGGCGACCTTGTCCACATCCAGGCTGGAGGCGATGGCTTGTCCCACCGTATTGCCGGGCCCTAAAACGAGATTGGCGACGCCGCCGGGAAAACCCGCCTTTTCCAGCAGCTCAAACAGCATTACCGCGGTGACCGGGGTCAGCTCCGAAGGCTTGAATACTACTGTATTCCCTGCAGCCAGGGCAGGAGCCAGTTTCCAGGCCGCCATCAGGAGTGGATAATTCCAGGGGACGATCTGGCCGCAGACCCCGATCGGCTCGCGGACCACCATCGTCTGCATCGGGTCTGAGACATCGTAGGTCTGCCCGTGCGGCTTGGTGCAAATACCGGCATAGTAGCGGAAACAGGCCGCTGTGTCATTGACATCATAGACTGCTTCCCGTAGCGGCTTGCCGGTATTCAGGGTCTCGGACCCGGCAAAGTCGCTGCCGCGCTCGGCAAGCAGATCTGCAACTGCAAAGAGCAGGCGCGCTCTCTCTGCCGGGGGCGTTTCCACCCACGGTCCCTCATAAAACGCCTCCTTGGCGGCAGCGATCGCCTTTTGTGCATCCCGCTCACCACCCTCGGCAGCCAAAGCAATGGTGCCGTTGTCGGCAGGGTTCAAGATGTCACGCACGGCGCCGCTGGCAGCCTTCACCCATTGACCGCCGATAAACATCTGTAATTCTTTTGGCACACGTTCTCCCCCCTGAGCAAAATTTCTAAACTGGAACTCCCTTTCGGCCATCCCACCCTCCTGTATCCAAAGAAATACAAAAAATGCCCCTGCTACCGGGGAACTACTTCGTTCCCCCAACAGAGGCAACATTGCCTTTTTGACCTTTCAAACGGGATCCCCTATCCGGGGCTGCGCCATCGCACCAATCCTGTTCCTAAAACGATACTATTTCTATCTATTATAAAATTCAAGCGGAAATCGTCAGAAATATTGTATACATCCGATTTTAAGGCATCCTGACGGCGGCATGGAAAAAAGCCAGAAGTCTCCCGCCTTGAGCAGCTTAAGTTGGTGTTCAAGTAACCGGAAAGATCAGCTTCTCCTGAGGCCGGAATCTTCTTTTGTCCAATGCTCAGGCGCAGATCGAGCCTGTTTACAACCTCGACCTCTGCTTGCCTCAGGGCATAAACTCAGGCCCGTCAAATCTGTCCGGCAGCCAGGAAACGGCGTCCGCACAGCCGGCGCTGCAGCGTGCTGCCGGCAGATCAAATCGCAGAGATTTAAACATGCCGTTATCGACCTGCTAACGAGAGTCGTAGCCGACCACCGACCAGATGCCCGTGTCCTGCCGGACCAGCCGCTTCAAGTAGACCTGATTAACCGGGCCGTCGGCGACTGCCACCACTGCCTCTGCCCCGTTGTTGGCCACCAGTTTGCAGGATGTGTACGGTATCTTCGGTGCGCCGGAAGTTCCTTGCGGAGATACCTTCAGGTTGACGAAAGTGAAAGACACTTCCAAAGGACTAACCTTATCAGCCGAGGGTGAGTGTCCCGCATCCGCCTGTAGCTGTTCGGCTTTGGCGCTCTCCAGATCCGCCGGGACCTTAACCTGAGCTTTGCCTACCAGGTCCGCGCCGGGATCCGGAAGAGTGAGATCGGGAGCGATCTGACGGGCCAGTTCCACCGTCTGCGGACCTTCCACCCGAATTTCGATCCCGTTCTGCCGCCACCGCAATCTGATCCCCTGTATTACCTCCAGCGGGCCGCCGGCAGCGGTGCCAAGGAGGAAATTGTTTAAGAATTTTGATTCAAAAGATCCTGTAGCTACAGTTTCCATAATCCCAGTCTCGCCGTAATCCAGAACGATACGGCCCTTGGAGGCGAAGATACGGTTGGGCGCTTCTTGCGGGAACAGCGGCGTCAGCCCGCTGGTAACAGCGGCCTCCTGCGCCGTAGCCACCAACTGCATCGGGTTATCTTCTATCACCCTATACCCCGCCGGAGGGTTATAGGTAAATATTGAGGGGCCGATTCGAACATTCGGTTCAAAGCTCAGGAAAGTCGACGTGGTCTGGACCCCCCCCTGCAGAGCTGTCTGCGACTGAACGGGCAGGTTGGTTTCCGCGTCAATCCATAAAAAGTAAGGCAAGCCTCCCGGCGGTGAGATCTTCAGTTTTTTGGCCTGACGGCCGGCAATCGCTTCCGACCCGACGACTGTGTGCGGGTACCGCAGAGCCCAGCTGGCCTCGACCCGCAGATCGACATATGAATCGGGCGGGTATGGCGGTATCAGTTCCAACTCCTTGTCTTGAGGACGGACCTGCCACCTCCGCTCGCCGTTGTCGACAGTCAGGGTACCATCAAATTGCCGCGACAGGGTATCGTCATCCTGCCGCACGGCATACTTGTCTCCTTCGTACCAGATCTCCATCCGTCTAACCTCCAATTCCTTTCCGGCGGCGTTTGTCGTACGCGTCTCCAGGACACCATGATAGCTGGAAAGCTGGTCGACCGCCTTCTCCATGGCGTAAGCCACATCACGGTTGAACAAGCCGGCCCCGTTTGTCAAAAATGCGAACAGAAGAACCCCGGCGATCGCTATCGTTACAGACGGTAAAGCCCACCGGCGGCGCCACCACCCGGCTTTTTCGTAGATCCGCCTGCCAGATTCAGGTATTGTTACAGCCACCTGTGGCAGATTTGCTGGATTATGCTTTTTTATGTTCCCGGATACAGCTTGAGACAGCCTCTGAGGATATCCAGGATCGGGCAATACCGGCTCCCTCAAGGAACGGACCAATCTAACCGCTGCCAACAATTTTGCCAATTCCGGAGTATCGGCGGACCCCCGGTGTTTTTCCGGGTCGCGTTCAACATTCAAGGCATCGATATAGTCAGAAAGTCTGTTTTCGGGCGTATCCACTATTTATCCCTCCCTTATCTAATCACTGTCATCCAGGATTTGAGCCATACCCTGTAATGCCCGGTATTGAGAAGTGCGGACCGCAGCCTCCGTTTTTCCTACGAGCCTTGCAGTCTCGGCTACCGAATAACCTTTGACTATTCTTAAATCAAGAACGGCACGCTGATCTTCACTAAGTTTTGCCAAGGCATTTTCAATCTGCAGGCGCTGAGCTATCAACGTTTGAGGATCCACGCCTGCCGTTTCTTCCAAGCTCACTGCTTCAATGTTTATTGGTACCCCCCGGCGTTTATTTTGCCGCCAGCGATCACGGATGATATTCAGGGCAATGATCTTCATAAAACCCAGAAAATTATCCCCGGGAGATTGATGTTCCTGCAAATATGTCAGGGTTTTAACAAAGGTTTCCTGGGTAATGTCCTCTGCCTCCTCACGGTTTTGTACTTTCCAGTATAGAAAGCGATACAGGGGCTCCCACATATCCAGGCAGATTTGTTCGATCAATTTTGAATCACCATCTGCAGCACTTTTCAGCGTATCAGCAGCAGTCACGAAATCTTGCACCTTCTCTCCCGGTCGGCCGGTTGTTGCCATCAATAATAAAGACGCTTGAACCTTGGCAAATGTTACATTAAAAAATATTTTTATCAGATTAAAACGCATTCAGGAAAGACGAAATATTACTGCTGTTAGATCTTACATTATGACGTGATCCCCAAAAAACCAGTTGGCTGAGAAAGACAGAGACCGGTTGACTTCCAGCTCGCATCTCCGGGGCTATCCAAGGCAGGCGTTCCACGAACTGGAGTTCACCAGGTTCGAAGGCCCTGTTGACCGGATTTGGTATCATCATATCGATGTGTTCCTGATCGTCATTTGGAGCCCGGATCGGCTTTAGAAGTTTGGCTTTAGATAGAGAGCGGAGGCGTTATAGAATGTCAGGTGAGTTCAAGCTGGTGACGGCGCTCCGGGACGGATTATGAGAAATGGAATACATTACAGATGCGCTGAATGCGGTTCTTTCATGGATGCGCCAACAAAAGGTGGCTGGGGCACTCTGATCTCTGCTGCCTAGCAGCAGGCGGCATACTCCTCCAGTATTTTACGGATCACTCTCCCTATTTCGGAGTACGATTCGTCGTCCAGGTTGGCCAATGAAATTCTGATAGACCATTCCGGCCCGTGGAAGCCGCCTCCGCTCAACAGCACGATCGAGGATTCTTCAGCCAGGCGCATCAGTATATCTACGGGCCGGTAATGATCCTGCAGATAGGCTGCAAATTCATGGCCGTAATTGTGGCGCGCCCATTCCAGGAGATCAAACTCGGTATAATAAGCCGCAGTATATGGATCAGGCCGTAATTCAAGTCCCAGTCCGTCGAACAGGAGCCTCTGCCGTCGGCGGCAGATATCTTTGGTCAGTTGTTTATAACAATTATCGTGGTCGAGCAGGGCAAAGAGTGAGAAAAATGCCATCTGCACCTGCTGGGGCGTGGATAGTCCCGCCGTATGCTTGAGCGCCACCTGCCTGCTGTCCGCCACGATCCTGTCGATGAACGGTATGTCCTCAGGATTTGTGGACAGGGCGGCATACCTTCTCTTGGCTCTTTCCTTTTTCTCTTCCGAAAGCTCCTTGAGCAGCTTGTCGAATACGTTATCTTCATACAGGGCTATAGTGCCCAGCCTCCAGCCGGTGGCCCCGAAATATTTCGAAAAGGAATAGGCCCCTATTGAATTGAAGGGCAGATCCACCAGCAGCGAGTGGAAATCATCCACGAAGGTCCCGTAGACATCATCCGAGATGATCATGAGGTTTGGATTGTGAGACTTTACGATATCCTGCAGCTGCTTGACGGTTTCCGGCTTCATGGCAACGGAGGGAGGATTGCTGGGATTAACAATGAAAAGCGCTCTGATCGCCGGGTCGCGGAGCTTGTCGATTTCCCCGGCTGTATACTGCCAGGCATGCGAACCGTCTGCCGTCAGCTCATTAGCCAGCAGTTCGACAACCTCGAAATTGTAACGGGGCAGGTGGGGGATCTCCAGATAGGGGGTGAATATCGGCGCCATCAGGGCGATCTTGTCGCCTTGCGAGAACAGGTTGTTGGCAAGCAGGGTATCAAAAATATAACAGATGCCCGCCGTTGCCCCTTCGACGGCAAAGAGCCTGAACTTGCCCGGAGGCGGGTTGCTAGAGCACAACTCCTGAACCAGGTAATCATGGACGACCACTTCCACGTGTCTGAGCATTCTGTTGGGTTGGGGATAATTGTCCCCGATGATGCCGTCAGCCAGTTCGTAGACCCAATCATCCGGGTTGAAGCCTTTAACGAAAATACCATAGCTGATGATTTTTTCGAGCAGCTCTATCCCCGGCGCCTCCGG
>JAHFCR010000155.1 GCA_023249405.1 Peptococcaceae bacterium
CAGAGGGATCCATGTTATCCGCGACTACAGCGGTGACTACAGAAACGTCGAGACCGAGTATAACGTGCTGGCCTATTACGTCTTCGAGCCCGGCCACGCCGCCATGATGCGAAATCGGTACGGTGAATGGGAAGTCTGCGCGACAGTCTATACGCTGCCCAAATTCTTTAGCGCCTTTCCGAGTTTCTACTCCCGGCCGAGCATCAAAGCCGCGGTCAAAGGCACCCCGTTCCGATACAGCACCTGGGAGAAGTATGATCTGGGCGATATGACCGGCTTTTTCGCCCTGGCCGCCAGGTATAAGTGTATCGAGTACCTCACCAAGCTGGGGTTCAACTGCCTTATAGAAGGCAAGATCCGCTGCGACACCACTTACAACGCCATTAACTGGCGAGGGAAAAACGTGCTGAAGGTGCTCAGGCTCACAAAATCGGAGCTGAACGAGATCCGGCGCCAGAATGTGAAGGTGGGCTATCAATTCCTGGAGGTGCTCAAGCGGGTCAGGGAGAGCGGCTGGAACCTATCGGTTCCGGAAACGGTCTCCCTGGCGAACGAATTCGGTGACCCCTACAACTTAGAAACTCTCAAGGAATTCCTGGCGCTCCCCTTGATCAGCAGGATCCCGGTCAAAAAGACGCTGAGCTATCTGGACAAACAATATCGCAGAGACAAAGAACATTACGGCTCGAAACGCCAGGTGCTGATAACCTGGCGGGATTACCTTTCGGACGCCGTACGGCTCCGGATGGATCTGAAATCGGACAACGTGCTCTTCCCCAAGAGCGTCTACAACATTCACCAGAACATGATCATGCAAGCGAAAATCAAAGCTGACGCCAAGCTCAACGGGATGATCGCAAACCGCCTGGAGGACCTGACCAAGAAATACTTTTTTGAATACGGCGCTCTCTTCATCCGGCCAGCCAAGGACACCCTGGAATTGATCAGCGAGGGGGAAGCCCTCAACCATTGCGTCGGCAGATATGGCGACCGCTACGCCAAAGGAGAGACGGTCATCCTGTTCGTCCGGAAGGCCTCGGAGCCGGACAAGCCCTATTTCACCGTCGAGGTCCGCCCGGGCGACAAGCAAGTATTCCAGGTCCATGGCAGGCATAACCGGCCGCCGGGCCAGGATGTGGCCGAGTTCATCAAATCTTTCGAGGACGAGAAGCTGGCCAAGAAAGAAAAGGAGCGCATCAGAATCCCGGCATAGCCGGAGGGAGGAAATAAACGTGAACGAGCTTACCATCGAACGGACGCCAACTCTTATAGCGGCGGAGATAAACAGCATTAAGGGCCAGACCAGGACAATGATCCTCTATGCCAGCATCGAGATCGGCCGGCGCCTGGTCGAGGCCAAGGATCTGGTGCCTCACGGGGAATGGGGCAACTGGCTGGAGCAATCGCTTGATTACTCAAAAAGCACGGCCAACAACTTGATGAAAATCTACGAGGAGTACGGTACCGATCGGGCTAATCTCCTCGGCAAAACTTCAAATCTCCAAGCGCTTGGAGATTTGAGTTACACGCAGGCGGTAGCGCTGTTGGGCATCCCCCGTGATGAGCGGGAGCAGTTTGTCGAAGAACATGACCTCGAGAACATGTCCACCCGGGAGCTGCAGCAGGCCATCAAGGAGAAGCAGGAAATTGAGAAAAAGCTGGCTGCAGCCGAGGACGATCTGCAGGGGGTCAAAAAGGAAAAGGTCGAGCAGCAGCAACTGTTCGAACAGAAGCTGGACAGCGCTGAGGAAAAGGCGAAAACAGCCACCAAGATGGCCAACGATGCCAAGCAGGATGCCGAATCGAAGGATCGCGTGCAAGAAAAACTGCTCAAGAATATCGAGGACCTGCAGGAGAAGCTCAAGGTGGCCCGGGCCGCTGGCAATGATAGGGTGGCTCAGTCTGCCAGCAACAACGATGATGCCACCCTCCAGGAGCAGATCGCCGAGGCCAACAAGGACCTGACCACCTCGGCCGACCGCATCGAGGAACTCGAGGCCCAGCTCAAGGCCAAGCCGATCGAGGCATCGGCCACCGTCGAGGTGATCCCCCCAGAAGTGCAGCAAGAATTAGAGCAGCTCCGGAAGCAGAACCCGGCGGCGCTCAAGTTCCGGGTTCACTTTGACGCCCTGGTGAGCGGATTCCAGAAGCTGCTCGAGGACCTGGCCGAGATGCAGGGATTAGATCATGACAAATATCGGAACGCCGTATCAGGCCTGATCGGAAAAATGAGCGAGAGACTGTAGGGGGAGGCTGAGGCAGTTGGATAAACCGGCATCGCTCCAGGATGCAGTAGTGAAAGGCCTGATTACCCAGGCGCAGGCAGATTCATTCCGCCGGTTGGTGGAGAGTGGCGACATTATTGGGCTTTTATTGAACACTGAAATGACAACTGCCGATTTGCTGGCCGACCTGGCCCTGATCAACCGTGCCTATGACCTGGCCTGCGCTGAAGCCGTCGAGGTGGACGAGGGCAACTGCCCGGGCTGCCCGAAGGGAAACAGGCTTGATTTCCCCAAGGGATGCAACGTGCCCAGGGAGCGGTATTGGAAGTGCTGGCGGAAACACTTCTTGATGCTGGCGGAGAAGGCCTAAGCATCGTTGCCATGATCCCTGTCGGATCGCATGCCTTTGAGGTATGAAT
>JAHFCR010000095.1:0-8089 GCA_023249405.1 Peptococcaceae bacterium
CCTGGGCAACAAAACAGTAAAGTGGTTGGGAAGAATTTCTTCCCAACCACCAAGCTGCTGACAAAGAAGATGTCAGCAGCCTTTTCGTTTATCTGGACTGAGAAAATGTCACCCCCCCCCTCTCTTGAATGCGAACCTTGCTCCTCAGGTGGGGAGGGTGGGTGGGAACAAACTTTACAGCAACGCCGACTTTCTTTAAAAAACCTCTCGCGTTAACATCCATAATATCGCCGCCGCCCAAGCTGACAGTGGCGCCGTCGATGCCGATGCGGTGCAAAGGGGCCTGGACGACGATGAGTTGATCTAGCTAGGAAGGGGGCGAACTGTTTGAGAGACAGGGTATTCATCACCAGCACCGAGCCTGAGGTAGCCCTGGTTCCATGGCAGGTCCGCACATTTCCGGTAACCAGGCTGATAGAAGATGACCCGCATTACGTCTGCGATCACTGCAACAGGAGGCTTGACCGGGAACCGTTCCCCGTCATCGTGCTGCCGTCCGGGGAAGAGCTTGCAGACCCGGACTTTTGTCCCGTGGGCGGCGATGCCTTCTGCCGGGCGTGCGCCAAAAAGTGCTACCACCTCACCGGGAAAGATGTCCGCAAGACTCGCCGGGTGTGGTTCTGCTACGGCTGTGTCCGGCACAAAACCAGGTAGAGCAAAAGGTTCATCCCCCGGGGATCAGATAATCGTCCCCGGGGGTAGTTTTTTTGAACGCCATTGACGCCGGCTCTTACAGCCGAATTGCAGGCGGCGGCGCCCGGGATGCCGCTACGGCATTCATTGCTCTGGCCGCAAATTGTCAACCTTCACCAATGCCTTTATAATACGGGGTGAAGACAGGTATGCGGAGGAATAAAAGATCATGGGAGACATGATACCCTACCATCAGACATTGGAAATGAAGCAGGATTCCGATTTTATCGTGGTGAGGTTTGACGATTTCGAGCATAGCGTTCTGATCAAAGACTGGTATTGCGAAGACCCGGAATGTGACTGTATGTCTGTGGGCCTATACTTTTATGCGCTCCATGATGATACCATGCAAGCAGCGAACTGTTTTTCCTCATGCTGGACATGAACTCCTGGGAGATCGGGGAGCGTGTAATTGCCAATAAGAAGATCGAGGCCGATGAGATGATTACGGACTTCATGAAGGGCCTGGACGAGTTTCATTTCAAGGATGTTTTTCGGGAGCATTACCGGGCCGTCAAGGAGTACGGCAAAAAACATTACCAGCAGGCAGAGCCGGAGCTCTTTCAGATCTCCGGCGATACCGATACCGATCCCCTGGCGTTTCCATATGCCGGCAAGAAATATCTTGCCATCGAGCAGTACTGCACAAACCTCGAATGTCCGTGCAATAGCGTCACGCTCAATTTTGTCAGACTGACCAGCGTTAAATACCGAACTCCCGAGTTTGTCATCGTGCTACATTTAGGCACCCTTCAGTACGAAGTAAAACAACATAGCTGCGATCCTGAGAAAATATTTGACATCGTGAAATGTTTTCTGGATAAACGGGGGGTGCTGGAGACGCTCAGGTACCGCTACCGGGAAATGAAAAAGGACGGCGGAAAATCTCAACGCCAAAGGGCTGAAGACAAGCTACACAATAATCAACCCGCAATGAAAATGGAACCGAAAATTGGCAGAATTCCATGAATTATATAATCTGGATACTCTTTTGCCCAATCAGGAGTATCTGGAATTAAAGGACCGTATATGGGAAGAACTAGAAGCTATGGGATTAAAAAGATTTGCGTGGAAAAGACCTTAAAGTGGAAAAAGGTCAGATGAAACTATCATGAACATGTGTTCGCACACTATAATGTAAATCAGACCCCGCCCCGTTAGGCTGTCATCGGCACTGCCTGAAAAGTGGTGCTTATTGCATCAGAGCTCGGAATCACGCAATAACCCGCTTTGATAAGCGAGAGCTGGGACCTGGTTACGCCGAGAAAAACAAGCCGAACCACATCAACCTGATGATCAAAAAGCTATACGGCACGAGATCTTTCAAAATATGATAGGCAATGATCAGCAGGGAATGCCCGAGGCGAAGATAGCCTTCTTCTCGCCCATGCGCTTGATGAGGCGCCAGTATTTAGCTGCTAAATGGCTGTTTCGCTTTCTGGATGCCGCCCAGGCGCATTCGCAGAACACATCGCGCAGGGCCTTGTTCCCATGCACAGCCTTGGATCGGCCCTTCTTGCCGGCGCTCTCCTTGTTTCCCGCAGTAAACATATGTTTGGCCAAACAGCCCTTGTAACCGGCGGCAACCGTGGACCGGGAGGTGCAGCTCGACGAGGCGCGATAGAGCTAGGAGAAGCTCGCCTTCGGGGATGGCTACAATCCGGACAACCTGGTCTTCACCACCGCCAACGGCAGGAGGGTCCTCCGCGAGAGCGCCCTGTTCCAGTTCATCAGGACCTCGGAGAAGGCCGGAGTGCCCTACATCACCATCCACGGCCTGCGCCACACCCACGCCACGATGCTGCTCCGGAACGGGATGTCGGTCAACGCCGTTGCCGAGCGGCTGGGGGACGATCCGGCGACCATCTACGAAACATACGGGCACGTGACGCCGCGGATGCAGTTCGACGCGGTCAGGATGACCGCCCAGGCGTACCAGATCTGAGGTCCAGCCTGACATGCGATCACATTTTGATCGCATGTCAGGGAGAGCTTGCAGTACAAGCAAAAAACAAGTTTTTTACTTCCCTGGTAATTAACATGACAAGAATGTAGATATAACTCTTTGAAAAGCAGGATTATAGCATTATAGGCCCTCCGGGGTGACCAGCTGGCCGATATTGATTTGCAAACGGTCAGGGCGATGATCCCGGAAGTAGCCGTGCTTGGCGAGATGGCAATGGGTGCCTTCGAAGTAGCTGCTGGTTGATTGTCAATGATATGATTGCAACTGATCAGCATGCTGTGCTATAATAAATGCTAATCAATTTTAATCTCAATATTGTAAAGCGGCGATGACGGGGGCCAGTACGGCAGTCCTGTATACCCAGAGAGTTGGCGGTTGGTGCAAGCCAGCAGCAGGTTGTCCGAATCCACCCCTAAGCCGATCCCGCAAACGGCCAGCGGCCGGCAAAGGGATACGTGGAGCCATGTTACGGCTCTTGAGAGGGTGACGGCAGGAGCCCCAGGTGTTCGCTGTTAGCGGGTGCGGGTGTAGCCGGCGCCAATTTGGGTGGCAACGCGGGTATAGCCTCTCGTCCCAATCATGGAGACGAGGGGTTTTTGTTTTACCCGATGACTACCCGCTCTAATACCCCCATCTTCTTCGAAAGTGGGGGATATAAGAGCGGCTACGTCCCTGGATAACGATTTCTAAGCTTCAGTGGGAGAAGCGGAAAACTCCCCCTGAAGCTAAGAACTCTGTTGATCTGGCTGCTTGGGGTTTTACCCGAGTCAAGCCTGAGCCGAGGCTAGGAGTTCAGTCAAGGAGGGAAAGAAATGAAGGAAAGACAGCTTCTGATGCTGCCGGGTCCGACACCGGTGCCGCCCGAGGTGCTGCAGGCTTTAGCCAGGCCGATGATCAACCACCGGGGCCCCGAGTTCAAAGCCCTGCTTGATGAGGCCGCCGAGGGCCTGAAGGAGGTCTTCCGCACCAGCCAGGAGGTGCTCATCCTGACCGGCGCCGGCACCGGCGCCATGGAGGCGGCGGTGAGCAACTTCGTCTCCCCTGGTGAGCAGGTGCTGGTGGTGTCGATCGGCTCCTTTGGAGACCGCTTCGCCCAGATCGCGGAGCGGTTCGGGGCGAAGGTGGATAAACTGGAGTTTGCCTGGGGCACTGCGGCCGACCCCGCAGCCCTGGCGGAACGCATCAAGGCGGACGTGGACAAGGAGATCAAGGCGGTCTTCGTCACCCATAACGAGACCTCCACCGGCGTCACCAACGATATTCCGGCCCTGCGGGCGGCAGTGGGGGATCACCCGGCGCTGTTCATTGTGGATGCGGTCAGCAGCCTGGGAGCGATGCCCCTGGAGACGGATGACTGGAACCTGGACGTGGTGGTGGCCGGCTCCCAGAAGAGCTTCATGATCCCGCCCGGACTGGCCTTTGCCTGCGTCAGCCCCAGGGCCTGGGAGGTGGCGGCCAGGTGCACCAACGCCCGCTTCTACTGGGATCTGGTCAAGGCCCGCAAGAGCGCGGCCACCGGGCAGACCCCGTTCACTCCGGCCATTCCCCAGGTGGCCGCCCTGGTGGAGTCCCTGCGGATCATCAGGGCCGACGGGTTGGAGGATACCTTCGCCCGCTACCGGAGGCTGCGGGAGATGACCCGGCAAGGGGTGAGGGCCCTGGGCCTGGAGCTGCTGGCTGCCGATGCGGTGGCCTCAACGGCGGTGACGGCGGTGCTGCCACCGGCCGGCCTGGAGGCGAACACCCTCCGGAAGGCGATACGCGAGCGGTTCAACGTGGTATTGGCTGGCGGCCAGGGCAAACTGGACAACAAGATCTTCCGGATCGGACACCTGGGCTACGTCCATGAACTGGAGATCATCACCGTGCTGGCAGCCCTGGAGCTGACCCTTACTCTGTGCGGTCACCGGGTGGAGTTGGGAAGCGGCGTCAAAGCTGCCCAGGCAGTCGTCCTGGCCGCAGTAGGAGCTTAGGAGGGATAATGATGGGAACGGACAAGGCAGGCACTGCCAATAAAACCCGGCCGAAGATCCTGGTCGGGGACAAAATCGTGGACGAGGCCCTGGAGATGCTGCGCCGGGAGGCGGATGTCGACATCAACTTCGGCATCAGCCAGAATGATCTGCTGCAGGTCATCGACCAGTACGACGCTCTGGTTGTCAGGAGCGTACCCCTGGTGACCGAGGAGATTCTGGCCCGGGGCACGAAACTGAAGGTCGTCGGTCGCGCCGGCAACGGCGTGGACAACATTGATGTAGAGGCGGCCACCCGCCACGGCGTGGTGGTGGTCAACACCCCGGACAGCAACAGCATCTCCGCCTGCGAGCAGACTATCGCCCTGATGCTGGCCGGGGCTCGCAACCTACCCCAGGCTAATGCCACCCTGAAGGGGGGGGGCTGGGGCCGAAACCGTTTCATGGGCAACGAGCTTTACGGCAAGACCGTTGGCATCGTCGGTCTCGGAAGAATTGGGGCACTGGTAGCCGCCCGGCTCAAGGCCTTTGGCATGCGGGTGATCGCCTATGACCCTTACATCACCGCAGATCGTTTCAAGCGGTTCGGGGCTGAGCGTATGGAGACCCTCAACGACCTGGTGCGCCAGGCTGACTTCATCACCGTGCATACTCCCAAGACCGAGGAGACTATCGGCATGATCGGGGATGAACAGTTCCGGATCTCCGCCGAGCAGTTCCAGATCGCCAAGAAGGGCTTGCGTGTGGTCAACTGCGCCCGGGGTGGAATCATCGATGAAAAGGCTCTGGCTGAGGCCCTGCGCCAGGGAATCGTAGCCAGCGCCTCTCTGGATGTATTCAGCAAGGAGCCTAGCACGGGCAACCCACTGCTGGAGTTTGAAAACGTGGTGGTCACGCCCCACATCGGAGCCACTACCTACGAGGCCCAGCAACGGGTGGGCACTGATGTGGCCACCTTCGTGCTGGCCGCCCTGCGGGGCGAGATCGTGCCCAACACCGTGAACCTGCCCCGCCTGATGGGGGAGGAGATCGGGGGCCTGCGGCCGTACTTCGCCCTGGCGGAATGCCTGGGCAGACTCTACTACCAGATGGAGAAAACGCCTATCGAGCGGGTTGAACTCACCTATAGCGGTGAGATCGCCAATAAAGAGACGGGCATTATCACCCTAGCCTTTTTAAAGGGGCTACTCGCCCCCGTGCTGGGCAATAATGTGAATCTGGTCAATGCCTCCTGGCTGGCCGAGAACCGCGGGATCAAAATATTTGAGAAGCAGGAGGCCGAGGAGATCGGCAAGGGTTACGTGAACCTGATCACTGCCTGCATTGCCCAAGACGGGCAGCAGATCAGTTTCGCCGGTACGGTGGCCTGGGATAACAGCCCCCATATTGTCAGAATCAGCCGTTACCGGATGGACGTTGTTCCCGCTCCGCACATGCTGTTTGTAGACCATATCGACCAGCCGGGGGTGATCGGGCCTTTTGCTTCAGTCCTTGGAAAGGCTGGCGTCAACATTGCCATGATGCAGGTTGGACGCCTCACCAGGGGCGACAAAGCGTTGATGGTCATGAGCGTGGATTCCCCGGCGGATGAGGCCACCCTGGAGCAACTGCGCCGGATTGACGGCATTCTCAGCGTCAAGGTGGTATCTCTCAGTTGCTGATTAGGCATGATTGGGATCCCGGCACCAAACAACCGGTGGCTCACCGGAGAAAGGGTGAACAAAGTTGTTGGACTTGAAGTTTATCCGCAACCATCCAGAAGCGGTCAAAGAAGCGCTTTCCAAGCGCAATAACCCTTTTGACCTGGGCGAACTGCTGGCCTGGGACGAAGCCTATCGCAGCCGACTGGTCGAGAGCGAGGGACTGAAGAGCCGTCGCAATACCCTTTCTGAGGAGATCGGGCGTCTGAAGTCCCAGAAACAGGAAGCTGTCTCTCAGATGCAGGAGGTCAAGGAGATCTCTGTCCGGGCCAAGGAGATCGACCAGGATGTGGCCGATCTGGAGCAGCGGATCAGCCGGGCGCTGCTGGTGATCCCCAATGTCCCCCACGAGTCCGTGCCGGTTGGCTCTGATGAGGGCGCCAACCTGGTAGTGCGGGTGGAGGGCGAGCCTCCCAAGTTTGACTTCGAGCCGCGCAACCACTGGGAGATCGGAGAGGCCCTGGACATTCTGGACTTTGCCCGGGGCGTCAAGATCGCCGGGGCGCGGTTTACGGTGCTCAAGGGCAAGGGGGCGCAGTTGGAGCGGGCAATCACCAACTTCATGCTGGATCTGCACACCCGGGAGCAGGACTACACGGAGATCTTTCCCCCGTTCCTGGTGAACCGGGCGACCATGACCGGCACCGGCCAGCTTCCCAAGTTCGAGGAGGACCTGTTCCACTGCGACCGGGAGGACCTGTTCCTGATCCCCACCGCCGAGGTGCCGGTGACCAACCTCTACCGGGATGAGATCCTGCCCGGAGAGGTCCTGCCGATCCTGCATACGGCCTATACCGCCTGCTTCCGGGCGGAAGCAGGGGCGGCCGGGCGGGATACCCGGGGGCTGATCAGGCAGCACCAGTTCAATAAAGTAGAACTGGTCAAGTTCACTACTCCGGAGAGCTCCTACATGGAGCTGGAGCGACTCACCGACGATGCCGAAGAGGTGCTGCGCCGGCTGGGCCTGGCTTACCAGGTGGTGGCTCTGTCTACCGGCGATCTGGGCTTTTCCGCTGCCAAGACCTATGACCTGGAGGTCTGGCTGCCGGGGGCCAATACCTATAGGGAGATCTCTTCCTGCAGCAATTTCGAGGACTTCCAGGCGCGGCGGGCGAACATCCGCTACCGCCCGCGACCAGAGGGTACCCGCAGTGCGCGTCCACAGTTCGTGCATACCCTGAACGGCTCCGGATTGGCTGTTGGCCGCACGCTGGTAGCCATTCTGGAAAACTACCAGCAGGCGGACGGTTCGGTGATCGTTCCCGAGGCCCTACGGCCCTATTGCGGCTTCGACCGGATCGGCGGGGGTTAGGCGCATTGCTTGGTGTGGGCTCTGACGGGCCGGATCTGCCTTGACAGGCGGGCGGCGGCTATGCTATACTGGCGTCGCAGTACCGGGTACCTGGGTGTCGGAGTCGGGTATATTGTGCTGGTTTTGCTCTTTGGAGGGGTGTCCGAGTGGTTTAAGGAGGCGGTCTTGAAAACCGTTGGGCTTCACGGCTCCGTGGGTTCGAATCCTACCCCCTCCGCCACTTAGAATAATAGAATTGTGCGCCCGTAGCTCAATTGGATAGAGCAACAGACTACGGATCTGTAGGTTGGGGGTTCGAATCTCTCCGGGCGCACCATAATTGTATAGAGGCTTGAAGAATGCGGAGAGATGGCCGAGATGGCTGAAGGCGAGCGCCTGCTAAGCGTTTAAGCGGGTATACACCTGCTTCGTGGGTTCGAATCCCACTCTCTCCGCCATTATTATT
>JAHFCR010000095.1:8189-9793 GCA_023249405.1 Peptococcaceae bacterium
TAGAGGCTTGAAGAATGCGGAGAGATGGCCGAGATGGCTGAAGGCGAGCGCCTGCTAAGCGTTTAAGCGGGTATACACCTGCTTCGTGGGTTCGAATCCCACTCTCTCCGCCATTATTATTAAACAGCCTGCGCCCGTAGCTCAGCAGGATAGAGCAGCGGTTTCCTAAACCGCGTGTCGTAGGTTCGAGTCCTATCGGGCGCGCCATAAAAATTCAAATCCCGCAAGCGATTGCGGGGTTTTGCTTTATGCAGGAGATGCATAATAAGAGTAGTTGGGGGGAGTTCTCTCAAAGAGATACCCCATGAGACCGAAAATTGCCCAACAAACCATGAAGGATCCCATCAGTTATTTATTGAATGTATGTATCATAATAATTAGAATTGTTGCCAATTAAAGGAGCGCCACCATGAAAAAAGAACAAATAATAGAATTATTTGAGAAATTTGAGAAAGCTCGCTCTCTATTAGAAGGCATAGAATGTTGGAACGCCCGTGAACTTCAGGAAGTATTCGGTTATACGGAATGGCGAAATTTTATAAAGGTTATTGATAAGTCTAAAACATCCTGTGAAAAAGCGGGAGAAAATCCAGATCATCATTTTGTTGACGTCAACAAAATGATAACTCTTCCAAAAGGTGCGCAACGAGGAGTAGAAGATATTGCCCTAACACGCTATGCTTGGGATTTACTTTTTTGAAGGAACTTGTAATAAAATGACGAACCATCCATAAGAAGCACTTTATGGATGGTTTTATTTATTTGGGGGTGTACTTATTGCCTACCAAAAGGAGATCCTTGCCCTCGATATATTGAAGCAGAGATGGCCGCAGTTCATTGACTTCAGAAACGCAACCTACCGTCACCTGGTCAATGGCCGTTAGTCTTTCTGAGCGGGATGTCGAGGCAATTTTTGAAAATCTTGTTCTTGGGCCTTTGGGATATTCTCCTGCCCAGTTGGATCGGCAGCCGGACTTTGCCGATTATGTGCTGCTGGAGAGGGATCTAAAAATAGCGATCGTGGAAATCAAAGGCTGGGAAGCGTTTCACATTTCAGATAATCAGAGAAAGGCTTTGGAGCAGGCAGCCGGCTACGCCGGCCGGCATCGCTGCAAGAATATCATGGCCTTCGACGGAAGGGTCATGGTGTTGGCCGAATGCCAGCAGGATAGCATCAGCGTTCTTTTTGAAATACCCGTTGATACAGCAGACCCAGTTGACGAATTGTTCTATTTTACTGAATACGGCCTCTCCAAACTGCCAGGGAAATGTGTCTTTGGGATGTATTTAATATTACATCTATTGTTTCAAAAGTCGAATAAATCATCTGAACTTAAAAAAACCTAGAGGAGGCTTTAAGTGGTATTTAGTAGATGGATCAAAAAGGAACGAATAGATATTCATCAAATCGAGATGCATAACCCCAAAAAGGAGCTAACTATTTTTAGTATGTATGCTGTAATATATATATTCATCGTTTACGTATTTTCATTGGCAATAAAGTATGAACCTTTACCGATTTTAAACAGTGTAAATTTCGTTGATGACTTTTGGTATGTTGTTTGTATTAAACTTATATTTCTTTTAAGTGTTCCGCTCTTTAT
>JAHFCR010000096.1 GCA_023249405.1 Peptococcaceae bacterium
GTCCAGCAACAGGCTCATGGCCTGCTTCACCTGCTCCTCACCCTTGCCGCTCATGCTGCCGGAGAAGTCCAGGCAGAAGACTGTGCAGGACGGTTTCCGGAACTCGGTCTGGTAAAGGCTCAGGGCCTCCTGGATCACGTCTTGGGCGGGCATGCGCAGGGTATTCAGCACCCTCTTGGTATCGATCCCCCAGTCCGGGTTAAAGACGCTGGGGTCGGCGTTGGCCAGGGAAGCGCCGACGCCGGTCCTGCGGCCGAGAGCAAGCAATTGGGCCTGGACCTTGCCTGAAAGCAGGTAGGTCTGCAGCTTCTTGAACAACTCTTCCTTCTGAGGATCCCCCTTGTCCACATACCCCAGGGGCGAATCGGCGATGGTCAGGCCATCGTAGGGATAGACCACGTAGAGCGGTTCCTTGCCCTGCTGGATCAGTTGCTTGTTGGCATCGATGATCAGGGCCTCATAGTTGACCATGGCATCGTAGTTGCCCTGGAGAAACAATTGCTCCAACCAATCGGAACTGCCGGAAGAACGGTTGATGCCGGACAGGATGGCCGTGATCTGGGTTTTAAGCTCCGGCCTGTTCAGGTCTGCGCTGGTGATCACCTGCGGGTTGCCCAGCAGGGCGTATAGAAAGCCGATGTAGGCGCTGGCGCCGGAGTTGCTCTGAGTGGCGGAGGTCATCATGAAGGTCAACTGCCTGGCCTGGATCGCCCCGAGGATGTCCTTGACTGACACCTGCTTGCCGACAAAGCCCAGCTTCTGAGCCACGCTCTTGCGGATCCCGAAGACCACCGGGGTGGTGTAAACGGACTGTTGGTACTTGACCAGGTGGCGCCGGTCCCCCAGGTTGATCCACAGGCTGTTGGCCGGCCATACCGCATCACAGCCTGGAGTGCCGCCGGCCAGGTCCTGCATGATATCCAGGGAGCCCTTGTAGACCATCTGCACGTTGGCGTGATTATCCCTGTTGAACTGGTCGATGATCGGCGCCAGGACCGTGTTTTCGGAGCCCGACAGGATCACGAAGCCAGGCTTTTTGGCGCAACCGCTCAAACCTAACAACAGGCCGACCAAGAGTACGATCGGGAGGATCTTTCTGGCTATCATCTTATCTCCCTCCTTGGAAGAAACAAAGGCAGGACACAGCGCTCTTATAGTTGCAAATTCGACAGAGATTGCTTTGATCCCTGTACGCCAAGTTCAGGAGTGTCCAAGGACGGTTTAGGCCACGGCAAGGAGAGTAACGCCAAACACAGGGAGCCGGCATTCCTGGCGCCGGCGCCTGTTGTGTTAATTTTTCGTTAAGTTTGCTTTAGCCTGCGCCTGGGCTTGTTGCAGGACGAGTTTCCGGTGGGTGGGTCTGGGCGTAATGCAGCGAGGGGCAGTTCTTCAAATGAACAGGTCACCGTACAATCTGCACATTTTTACCTTTTTAACCGTAAACATAAATAATGGAGGCGCTTTATGAACAACATGCGGCAGGCCAAGAATTACAGCATCACCATCAACCTTGCCGAGAGAAGGCTCGCCTTATATCAGGACTCCCAAGTATTCAAGAGCTATCCGGTGGCCGCGGGAGCGCCCGATTCGCCCACCCCGCCCGGCAACTGGACGATCGCCGAAAAGATCGTTAATCCTGGCGGGCCATACGGGTCCAGATGGATGGGGCTCAGCATTCCCTGGGGCTCCTACGGCATTCATGGCACCAACATGCCCGATTCCATCGGCACCTACGCCAGCCACGGCTGCGTGCGCATGTTCAATGAGAATGTGATCGATCTCTACAACCTGGTATACATCGGTACTCCGGTCCAGATTGTCTGAGGCGGCGCCCCTCACAGTTCGTACACAGGAAAGCCTGAAAACAAGGAGGGCCGGCAGGCGACCAGAGGGAATTTGGGGTGATCAGGAGCTTGCCCCGGATACATGCGGGCTGTCGGTGACCAGAGCGTACCACGGTTACTCCCTGGCCTCTCCGGCGTAGTCGATGTTGACCCGGGGAGTCCGGCAGAGATCGGCTTCCGCAACGGCTACGCCGTCATCGGCCAAGCCTCTTGAATGAGAGACCGTAGATCTCCAGCATCGCTTCCCCTTCGATCTCCCTGCAGTACACAGTTTCGCGGGCAAAACGGCCCAAACCGGCGATGATCCCCTCGCTCTTCGAGACCGGTTCGATGATCAGCTTCAGCTTGCCGATCTTGCGCACAGTGGCATCGATATAGAGGAGACCTTTGTTGAAAACCAGGCTGAACTCTTGCAAGATAGGATTTTTATCAATTGCCCGGTATCTGCCGGCCCGGTCGCTCCAGACAGGAGGGATCAGATTGCGCTGGTACCCCCTGCCCACTGCTGCTCTGAGCCGGTTTAACCCCACCTGCTGCTCCAGGGCTAAAATCTTTTCGTTGTCGACGTAGTCGATCAACAGGCGCAGTCCGCCGGTTCGAGGAGCAGCCAGCGGGAGCATACCCAGCAGGAATGGACGCAGCTCAAACCACCCGTCAAGATGCCTGGGCATGGCAAAATCCTTGCCCATCAGCTGCGCTCTGAATCCGGAGGTCAGTTTGGAGACGGCGACCAACCCCCATAAAGTGGCAAACTCGCCGGCAAACTTGGAAATCTTAAAATCCGGGAACTGGGCGGTGGCGCCGATCTGCATCTGAGAACGCCCCGGCTTCAGAGCGCTCTTGATCTCCAAGGCCATTCTCAGCGTCTCATCCGCCACCCTGCTAACCACCGGGTATCCCGTGTCTGAGTTGGAAAGGATGACCACCCCGAGCAGATGCTCCGGCAAGATCACCAGCATGCTATTGTAATGAATGGTGCCGCCATCATGCCAGCAGACTTTGCCCGCATGATCCAAGCTGGATCGGCCAATCATCCAGCTGAGGCCGACTCTCATGTCAAAATCCAGGTAATTATCCGGGTTTTGCACCGTTAGCATCTGTTCCAGGGTTTCCGGCCTGAGAATCTGCCTGAACTCGCTGCTGCCGTCCTCTCCACACCCTCCTGTTACCTGCCGGGTGCCCTCCGGGTTCTGGCGGGCCCCCCGATGCACCATTTTGATGAAATTGGCCAGGTCCACAACGTTGGAGTACAGCCCCCCGGCAGGCAGGTCGCGCAGCGGCAGCTCTGTCTCGAACCGGCCCCGGTGATAGGGTCTGGCCAGCAGCCTGTAGATCTCTCCGGTCAGCTTCAGGTCGGTCCTGGCCATCTTCAGGGGCTTCAGAATGTGGTCGGCAAGATAGTTTCGGAATGTCTCACCACTGACCCGTTCAACGATCATGCCCAGCAGGGAGGCATTAAGGTTGGAGTAGGAGAAGAGATAGTCAGGCGGAAAGGCGGCATGATGCTCCCGCAGGTAATCGATCGCTGAGTGAAAGGCCTCAGAATCCTCGTTCAAGTAATCCTTGAAATTATCAGACGGCAGGCCGGAATGATGGGTCATCAGGGAACGCACGGTGATGGGAACAGCCTGATGGAACCGGGTTCTGACCGAAAACTCCGGCAGATACTGCTGCACCGGCGCGTCGAGATCGATCCGGCCCCGCTCCACCAGTTGCATGATGGCGGCAGCGGTGAAGAGCTTGGTGATAGAGCCGGCTCTGAAAACAGTGTCCGCGGTAACTAGAACCCGCCGCCTCCGGTTTGCGTATCCAAACCCCTCCGCCCAGGCAACCTCCTGATCGTCAACCAAGGCGATGCTGAGCCCGGTCACCTGATTACGCCTCATCTGTTCAGCAATCAGCTTCGAAATGTTTTTCTTGAGAGCCGAATAATCCGGCAAGAGCGCCCCTCCTGTGTGATCAAGACCTGTCAGTCGGGCTTCTGATAATAGTAGAGCCTGCCATCGGCGATGGAATACTCGATGGCGTCCTGATCGTAGAAGTACTTCACAAAAGCGGAGACCGTCGAGAACAGTATGTGGTATTCTGCCAGGCTCAATTCCAGGCTGTTCAACACCACCAGGTTTTCCAGCAGATCCTCCCGGGTCAGGGGATGCTCCAGCAACTCCATCACCTGCCTCAGATATTGATGCAGGTTGTCCAGGTTGCGGTCGATCAGCTTGCCAAGTTCATCCCTGTGATACACCCGTTCCGCGTGGCCAACCACGAACTGGTCGGCATCGATCTCCCGGAGACGCTTCAAGGTATCCATAGCATCGGCGATGCCAAACAGATAGGGCAGCGAGTACTTGTCCAGGATCTCCCCGCTGAAGATGGCGTCGCCCAAAAAGCAGATCTTTTCCGGTGTGACGATGCCGATCTGGCCGGGAGCATGCCCCTCCAAAGATAATATCTCGAATTTTTCATCATTGATCTTATTTATTCCCCAATCCAGCAAGTATTGCGCTATAAAGGGGTATGCCTTCTTCATGATGCCCTTGATCGGATTGGTGGAGAACAGGATCGTCGCCAGCAGGTCCGGGTTTTCCAGGAACAGGCGGTGATCGGCGTTCCCCAGCACCTGGCACCCCGGATAGGCGGTCTGAAAGTAGTGATTGCCGTTGCAGTGGTCGAGGTGGCTGTGGGTGTTGATGATGTATTTTGGCCGCAGTCCATGCTGCTGCAGCAGATCATCGATCTGCCGGGCCTGGCTGTTGTCCAGGCAGTTGTCCACCATCAGGCACTGTTTATTCTTGAAAACATAGACCCCCACATTAGTCGGCCCCGGAATATAATAAGTGCCGCCCTTAATCTTGACCAACTCCACGATCCGTTCCTCCGAAAAAGAAGCCTTATATCAATTTCATTAATCACAATCATAATAATACACCAAACTGGTTGTAAACCGGATGGATCAAATAAAAAAACGGCTGCATCGCAGCCATTAATGAATGTTACGCCTTCAAGCCGTTGACGGAACGGAAATGAGATCAATCATACTGTTGGTTCAGCAACCTCACGTCGGTTACGCCCTCGGTAATAACCAACCTGGAGACTAAAACCCTGGAGGCTGCAATATCGATAAGTTGCAACCCGGGATCGTCTTTTAAGTCCTTGAAATCAAGCCCTTTTTCAAATAGTTAATTGTAAATGAATGATCTTTTCCCCATGTTTCGCAAGATCGCTTGAAGCATGGCTGGGTATCCCGGTTGCGGCTTTCTATAATATAAGACATTGCAATTATAAGATTTTTCTCAGGCGTGATCAAAATCACCTTTTGGGTCGTCCTTATATAGGGAATTATTAGGATAGTTGTTAAAAACAACACTAATTAACTCTTTATAGATTAGAAGAAAGATATTGGCTTGCAGGGGAGTATATTCCTTGAAGGGATGAAGCAATGTGGATCTGTTCACCTATCAGTCGCTCGGCACTCTGGCAGGTGCGGTGTCAGCCACTGTGCTGATAGCAGAATTCTGCAAACAGATCTGGCCGCAGAAGAATCTGCTCACACGCTGGATCGTGCTGCTGATCGCCGAAGCGGTCGTGCTGACCACCGATATCGCTTCCAGCGGATTTGCTCTAAAGATATGCCGCTTGATTTTCTCAACAGCCTGCTGGTAGCTTCCTCCGCCATGGGAAGTTGGCAGGCTTTCCACGATCTGATCTCCAACGGGAACAGCAACAATACCGGCCAATAATGCTAGGCGAAGGAGGAACCGAAACCCCGGGAACTGATCGCCAGGGCCAAGGATAAGCATAGCGCTGGGGGCCATCGATAAACGCTTCTGGGGTAGCCCAAGGAGTACAATGCCCTGCCTGTACAGTTGTTCCTCTTGATGGTCAAATATTTTACTTTGTCTGCTCAATGGGTGTTATTGGCCGCTTCTACTTATGGAAAACTCAGCACCGGCTGCTTGGCAATTCTAAAAAAACAAGCGGAGGCTAAATGCCGTGGAGGAGAAACCGAAGTTTCATGACCTGGCTGTCCAGGCTAAAGATGGCGATGGGGAAGCCCTGGTTCAATTGCTATGCCGCTTAACCCCGGCTGTTAAAAAATATAGCCGCTGGTCAAACCAACCAAGGCATTGGGTCGACTGCTATTCGGATTTGGTGATCTGGCTGTTGAAGGCAATTCATCAGTTTCCAGGCTGACCATTGCATCGAGATTATATCTGGATGCCGATCTTTTCGCGAGGAAAGGTGCCCAGTCCAGTAAAAGCAAGAGTTTCTTACAAGTCCTAAAAAAATAAAAAAGTTAGGAAGAGGGGGGTTGTTAAATAGCCCCTCTTTTTTCTCTTTAAAGAGCAAGAGGACAATTTTATCAATCAGAGGAGGTGACCAAGACAATGCACTGGACTTGATATTTCTTACCAAAAGCTTCGATGCCCGCGATTTCGACTTGGAGGATGTCCGAGCGCTGGCCTGGTTTCTGACCGGTCTGCGTCGTGAAGCCATCAGGTTGGCCAGAAAGTACCGGCGGTTGGACGAGCACGAATTGCTGATCCTGGATGAGCCAGTAGATCCGGATTTTTCCGAGAAGTCTTCGCTGCTCAACACCATTGCCGCAGCGGTAGATGTTGCAGCCGAAGCGGAAGGTTCCGTGCTGGTACAAGATACCCTCTCGTTGCTGACACCGCTACAACAGGTTGTAATAACAGCACCGGTCTTGGAAGGCTCTACCGAAGCAGAAACACCGCTATCAGGCTGGGAATATCGCAGCAGGCCGTTCACAAGGTGAAGGAGCGCGCTTTGTACAGGCTGAGACAGTATTTTGTCCTGGACGAGCCTTAGTAGGTTTCGTCATAATTGCAAGTCAATAAACAAGTCAAATAAAAAGAAAGGGTGAAAGTAATGCAGTAATGAGTACTGTATCAAATTTTCTTGCGCAAAACATTCAGGGATACAATGTCACTACAATGGCAGAATGGGTTTCTCAGCAGTCAGTAAATGCCCCAATTTACGGTAGTCTTCCTATAGCATTGATATTGGACCAATGGGGATGGGAAAGTCAATGGGGCGGTGCGGATATTAGCACATACTTCAACCCTGGAAATCAAATTGGTGGATGTGGCTACGGTAATGTTTGTGGTTTAGAGCCTAATGGTCAAGATTCTAGGTTTTGCTCTATCGAAGATGGCGTTAAGGCATATGCAGCGTTAATAATTTATGGTTATCCTCATGTTATGGCTGCATATGCGAATGGTGGATTTAACGCAGCAGCCACTGCCTTAGGCCAAGGCTACTACGCTGGTTATACAGGAGGAGCTGTAAATTTCTGTACCTCTGGGTCTTATGGCTTGACATCGCCATCTACCGCCCGTATTTGGGCATCAGGTGAGTATGGTAGCCCTCCAGGCAGTAACTTAATTAATTCGCTTAATTCCAACTCATGTCTGCAAGCCTTAAATTATGCCTATGTAAGTCAAACTAATCCTTTGCCTGCATTTGGGGATCTTTGATTACTACAGAGTAGTTTTAAAAGTTAATAAATATAACTAACTAAAGCTAATCACTTTAGTTAGTTATATTTATGTGGTATTGCAAAATTAGATCTCGTTAGTAAGCACAATTCTGCTTAGAGCGCCTGATTTTTTAGAAATAAAAAAGGTTATTTCGTACTTTCCATCGCTTGACTTATCAAATCCTTCTAATAAATCAGAATCAGTATTTCGGTCCCACTCAGCATTTGGGTATGCCTCGCGAACATCTTGCTCTTTACTCCCAATGTGAATTCCGCGTGGAGTGCTGCCTAGATTTACACTAGAAACATTAATAATAAATACAAGATCGCCTCCTACAATTAATCCTTGATCTGGATACTCCCATTGGGGATCACCTATACCGTGTACTATAGTAATTACTTTTGGTTTTCCAAAATCTTGCTGAACTTTTGTTAAGTTTTCTCCAAGAAATAATTTTCCAATCCTCATATCCTTCTCTGTCAATTCCTTTGATTCGTTTATTGTGACTTTAGGTTGGTTATTTGTGCTATTCTGTTGTGCTCCATTTGAACTTGTGGCTCTTGATTCCGGTGCGGTTTGAAGTTTTCCAGTCTTTTCGGGGGCGCTGCAGCCAGTCATAACAACGAGTAAAACAATAATTAAAACAAGCAATCCACTCTTGTTCATCTTCACAATTCCCTCTTTATTGAGAATACCGGCGAAATAGGCATGGTATACATTCCACGTACCCCGTTTTGGTTTCTTGCGCTGGTAACCAAATTACCCGGTGAACTTTGCCAGCTAGACAGCTCAAGGCTTTTCTGTAATTGGTGGGTGTTAAAAATACCAAATTTCCTCTCTATATATAGTAAAGGAGGCGAACAGTAATGCAGTTATTTCCAATGCTTCTAAGTGTTATTCTTGGCCTCATCCTGTTGGTCGCCGCTATTGGGAAGCTGTTCAACATGGAAGCTTTTCAGCTGGCCTTGGAGCAGTACAAGCTGCCCTACATGGGAGTTCTAAAATACCTCGTGGTTGTTGTTGAGTTTGTAGTCGGGATTAGCCTGCTCACCGGTAAGGCAGCGGTGATCTCCAGCCTGGTCTCGCTGCTACTGTTCATCACCATATTGGTATTATACATGACTATGTACAGTAAAAAGCTAAACCATGGCTGCGGCTGCTTCGGAAGCACAAAATCCATGGTTATCAACAAATTCGAGATCGGCAAGACTGTCTTGCTGATTCTGTTAAGCGCCGCTTTGTTCTCTTTCTATCTTATTCACTATGTATAGATACTACCAGACATCGCTTATCCTTCAACATTAACTAAATGTTTTCTCGTCGGACTGTGATAATGTCACCCTATAAGCGGATTCAGAAAATGTCACTCCCCACCAACCCAAATATAAATGTGAGAAAATCATGGTCTGAGAGGGGACGTTTTTTTGAGTCAAAACGAAACTAGAAAGGTGTACTGAAGTTCAGGCATTCCGGCCTTCATCGGGATCGGGTCTCTGGTTTCACCAAGAAGCTGGTACGGCTTTTCATCCATACAGATGGCCGGATATAGTCTGCAGTATTGCTGCTGGTACAGATCTAAAGAATCTTCCCTGCAGGCGACGAAGGCGGCGTTCTGTTCTGGTGGAATGCACCAACACTTACGAAGATGAGGTTTTAATTCGTTTTTTTAAAAGCCGTCCCACGGCCACATAAGATATGCTGTCAATGTACTGTAATTCGGCCGCTTTATCCGCCAGCAGCCTGAGCGTCCATCTGGACCGTCCTGACGGGGGTGAACTGCAGCCAAGCGCGATGATCTTTGCTTCCACTTCACCGGTAATCTTCGGCGCAACGGGCGGCGTCTCGCGCTTCTTTCTGCCGAGCGCAGCCTGCAACCCATGTTCCGAGTACTGGCTTCGAACGGTATGAACGGTTTGCGGGTGAACATGAAAGAACTCTGCTATTTCAACTTCGCTTTTTCGCTCGCCCGTGCCGTTCTGATCAGCCGCCAACAAAATATTGGCATGCATGATGGTTTTTGCCGAGGCGGGACCCTTGGAAACGATCTTGAGCAGGGTCTTCCGCTCCTCGAGCAGTGCCCAAACCGAGAGCTAGGCTGCTGGATTGGTAATATTATTGGCAGTTGCATAGAACGAGAGTTGCCGGCACATTTACCCCACTATTACCCCGCCTTTAACATCAGCAAGCCCTTCCGGATAATGGTCAGCAGGTAGAAGATGAAGGTACACAGGACGATGGTGGCGCCGCTGGCGGTGCCCCAGTAAAAGGAGAGGATCAGTCCCGCCAGGCCGGAGATCAGGCTGATCACAATGGTCACGGCATGGTATGAGCGCATGTTGGTGCCGACATTGCGGGCGGCGGCAG
>JAHFCR010000156.1 GCA_023249405.1 Peptococcaceae bacterium
GGGGAATTTCTCGGTGTTATCAAAAATATATCTCTTGTTGACGGGCAGCACGATGCGGTCCGGCCTGAACCGCATTTCAATAGGGTCATAAATTCGTAGCAATATCTCCAGTAGGGCCAACCCGACCAGGCAGCCTATCAGCAACAACGAAAAGTTCTTTATGATATTTTTGGGCACAACCATGGAGCATTAGGGAAAATTATTAAGAATGTAAAGTCAGGTTTGGATTTAATGGCGTCCTTTCCCTTGAATCAAACTAAGGCCGTGCATCCTTTCAGGACCGGAATCTCTGGTTTTGACCACCTGGAGGCCCTTTTGCACCACGGCAGCCAAAGCTTCCCAGGAACATTCGAAAAACGCGCGATGCCCTCCTCGATTCCAATGCATATCTCCCAAGGGCAGATACATATTTTTCCCGGTGCGCGCGGCATATTCCGCCATGGCTTTGGTAGGGTCAATGCAAAGTATGTCATGTTTCTTACAAAATTCCTGAATCCTCTTATTGGGCCCCATCAGGTCAAAGCCAGTTTCTCTCAGGCCGTATTGATTCACAGCCCTTTCCCAGTCAGAAGGTTGCACCTAGTAGCGCTGCGGGAAAAGCTGGAGCGCAAATAGGATGCCCCTTTGCTGGCAAAAGGTTTGAAATGCTGCCAGGATGCGAAACAATCGGTTATAAGCTTCGTCAATCACCGCCGGAGCAGGATTGGTGAACATACCAAACCCATTGTTTATATCAAAAAGATTAGGCGGGTGCCTGTCGCCAAAACTCGTGATGGCCGCATCCTGGGGGAAAAATCGACGCCATAAATATCTCCTTGTCCACCACATATCAACAAATCCTATGAGCCTTGGCAGGTAGGAATTCAAATATTCCGGGGGTAACTTATAGTTTTCTAGCCCGTGAACATAACCTATCTGTGGGTTCTTATTACTATCAATGTGGACCGTTTCTTGTTCCAGGTTCAGGATATACAGCCCTTTGGGGTCCAGCCCCACATATGACTCAGTGATATCGTTGCCCAAGGTAATCCCCAGGAGAACTACATCGGGATTCATCTTGATGCCAAATTTGACTAGGTGATATAAGGCAGTAGTAGGTTCCTCGATCTCAGCCACCAATACTTCCGCCTTGCCGTAATTCTTGTTTATCCACCTCTCCTGTAGGTATGAAAATGTCTCCTCCTGCCCCACCCGATAGCCCGCGGTGAAGGAATCTCCCAGGGATAGTATCCGCAACACCCCAAGAGGCCTTTGGTGGCTAAACTCACGGTCGCTCCTGAACCCCATTGAGTTATTGGTCCATCGTACTTTGTCGCCGAGGCCGTTGGTAACATACATGGTTAGGTTTTCCCGAAGATAGCCACCCTGGGCCAACCCCTGTGAACGCATGGTATCTCCGTAATCAGGAACAGAGTGCCGTTGATTCTTTTCCATTAATCCTAAAGCAAGCTCAGCCAGGACTGTGGCTGCTAAAAAAGACAAAATCACGGTCGCGACCACAAACCATAAATTTTTAGTTTTGCAAGGCATCTGTGTCCGCTGCGAAGTTTAATGAAGTTACACTCTAAGTCCTGGAATCCGGTCCCAACCCCACAGATGCAAGGTGATGAACAGGGCCAGCATTCCGGCGCCGACGCCCAGGGCCAGCCAGTCCCGGGGCGACATCCGAATTTCCAGGAGAAAGGTGCGGCGCGGGTTCATTTGAAAGCCCCGGGCCTCCAGGGCCCAGGCCATGGTCTGGCTGCGGCGCAGGGTCAGGAGAAAGATGGGCACCAGCAGGGGCAGATGGCGCCGGATCTTCTCCAGGAAGTTTCCTTGCTCCCAAACCAGCCCCCGGGCTTCCTGGGCCTCCTGCACCCGGGTGACGGTGGCGAAGATCTCCGGCACCCACCGCAGGGCCAGGGCGAAGGCAAAGGCCCCGGGGTAAGGGAGCCGCAGTTTCACCAGACCCGCAAAAAGCTCCTCCACCCGGGTGGTGGCCAGGAGAATGAGGCCCGCCACCATCATGGTGGCCAGCTTCAAAAAATTGGCGGCGCCGAAGGCCAAGGATTCCCGGCTGACCCGCCAGAACAGATGGTTGGGCCCCTGGGCCATCCAGGACCAGATCCCCAGGCTGAACAGGGCCAGAGGTAAGAGCAGCCAGCGCACCGGCGCAAGCTTTGGCCAGGCCCGCGCCAGGGTCAGGTGCAGCAACACCGCGGCGCTGCCCAGAGCCACCACCGCCGGCCCCTGGGGCAGGAGAACCATGACGAAGCTGATCAGGAGCAGGGCCAGCTTGGTCCTGGGGTCCAAGCGCTGAATGATATTGCCCGGCGGGACGTTCCCGGGTGTATTATTTCCTTGCATCGGCTTCTAACTTTTCAGAATATTATAGTTTAACATATCTATCCTGAATTTTTCTGCCAAGGAACTGCGGAATGGTTAAATATCTGGTGATGGCCCTGATCATGGTGGACGTGGCGCTCAATGTCACGGGACAGCTCTCTTTGAAGCACGGCATGTCCAAGGTGGGCAACTTTGCCCTCTCCTTGAACACGCTGCCGCCGGTCTTTTTGCAGGCGGCCTTCAACCCTTTCGTTCTGCTGGGCCTGCTGTGC
>JAHFCR010000157.1 GCA_023249405.1 Peptococcaceae bacterium
GCTTTGCTCCGCAAGAGCCTGGCTTCGTCTTCACCTCTTGCATTTGCGGCGGTTGCGGAGAAGAGGTTTTCGATGGGTTTGCCGTAGCCAGGCAGGGAAAGCTTTTCTGCCCAGACTGTGCTGGTGAAGCCCAGGCATGATCGGGCGATGCTGGCGCATTTTTGGGCTGGCAATTCGGCGCGATACTTTTAGACGGTTTTTAATAAGGATAAACGGAGGCTCCAAGGGGAATATATATCCTCTCCTTTTAAAGCGTAAAAAATTGTTATGCAGGGATAGCCAATCGGATAAAAACGGTATTAATGGAATAGATTAGAATGAAACAATAAGGCCGAGAAGGTCTGGATGTATACGAATATGGGAGGTGATTGATCGGGGGTTGGCAGCCTGTCTTTTTGCAAACGATCTAAAAATGACAAGCAATGACAATGAGGCCACGAAGGTGCTCACGTTCTGCGTCAGGCAGGTGCATTTGGTGGTCTTTTTCTTTTTTAAAAGTAGATTGGATTCTGTATTTGCGTATCCCACATCAGTCGGTAGAGGGGGAACATGGTTTGAGTTCAACTAGCTTAGCCTCTGGCATTGTCAATGTTACTGACGCCTGCAGAGCTTGCGACCATTGTGTCTCAGTCTGCCCCACCGGGGCGATCAGCGGCCGGTTGGGCCAGCAGCACAAGATCGACCATAAAAAGTGCATCAACTGTGGTCAGTGCCTGATCAACTGTCCCTTCGAAGCGATCGGTGACGCCAGTATGGTCGACCAGGTCAAGAAAGGCTTGAAAGACCCGTCGAAAGTCGTGGTCGTGCAGGAAGCCCCGGCGGTCCGGGTGGCTCTCGGCGAGGAGTTTGGCCTGCCTACCGGGACCAACGTCAAGGGCAAGATGTTTGCCTCGTTACGGAGACTCGGTTTCAAGCAGGTCTATGACACGGAATTTACCGCCGACCTGACCATCATGGAAGAGGGAACCGAGCTTATCCACCGTGTTTACAAGGCCGTTGGCGTTGCGGGCAACGAGCAGAGTGGGCCCTTGCCCCAGTTTACCTCCTGCTGTCCGGCCTGGATCAAATACGCTGAAAATAATTATCCCGCCATATTGCCTTATCTGTCTTCGGCCAAATCGCCGCAGCAGATGTTCGGGGCGGTAGCCAAGACCTATGCCGCCCAGAAACTGAACGTGCGTCCAGCCGACATGGTGGTAGTATCGGTGATGCCCTGCACCGCCAAGAAATTCGAGTGCGATCGGCCGGAATTTACTGCCAGCGGATTTCAGGATGTCGATTACGTGATCACGACCCGGGAGTTGGCCGGAATGATCAAGGATGCCGGCATCGATTTCGTGAATCTGAGCGATGAAGAGGCCGACAGGCTGATCGGTTCATCCACCGGCGCCGCCACCATCTTCGGAGTAACCGGGGGTGTCATGGAGGCCGCGCTCAGAACCGCCTACGAGATCTTGAGCGGACAAAAACTGAATAAGGTCGAGTTCGAGGCGGTGAGGGGGTTCAAATCGGTCAGGGATGCGACGGTGACCATCCCCGTCAAAGACCTGGGCATAACCTTGCCGGTTAATGTCTGCATTGTCACGGGCACAAAAAACGTCATTCCTGTAGTTGAGGATGTCCTGAGCGGGAAAAGCGCCTATCACTTCATCGAGGTCATGAACTGTCCTGGCGGGTGCGTGAACGGCGGCGGACAGCCAATCAGGAGAGACGCCTAGAAAGGGGTGTAAAAATGAGTATATTCTCTGAAGAAAAAGTATTTACCAGGCGGGAATTTTTCAAGGGCGCCGGAACCCTGGCAGTGTCTCTGATCTTCGCAGGAGTTTTTGCCAAGCTGGGGTTTGCCTCTTTTACGCGCAGTGAGGCCTATATCGCCGAAAGAGCGGCCGGCTTATATAAGCTGGATGCCAGCATGCCGATCAGGCGCTCGCATGAAAATCCCGAAATCCTCGGCATCTACCAGGAGTTCCTATCACCCGGCGGCGTCAAGCCCACCAGCGAGATCGCCCATCATCTGCTTCACACCAGGTATGGAAAAGATGCCCTGGAACTGGCAAGAGAATTGAAGCACAGCCAGGCGGCGGCCTAACAGGGAGGGAAGAAACAGCATGAGCAGTATTGAAGGCAAGGTATTGAAGCATAACGAGCAGACCAGGACCATGCACTGGATCATCATCCTGTCTTTCATTGCTTTGGCTCTGACCGGAATCGGCCTCTATTTCCAGATCGGCTTCTTGAACAATATCTTCGGAGGGCCTGACAGCGCATCACTGGTACACCGCTGGGCGGGCGCCGTATTCACGATCGTGCCGCTCCTGTACATTCTATTCAATTTCGAACGTTTTTCCCGGTTCATGGACACCGTCACCACCTACACCAAGGACGACCTGCAGTGGTTCAAGACCATGGGCGGTTATGTTCCATTTCTGAAAGGGGATGTCCCTCCCCAGGACAAGTACAATGCCGGACAGAAGATGCTGGGACTGCTGATCGTCATCTTCGCCCTGATTGTGGTCCTGACCGGTTTTCCGATGTGGCTGTGGCGGCATGACGTATCGCCTGCCTTTCTCAA
>JAHFCR010000034.1 GCA_023249405.1 Peptococcaceae bacterium
CCTCTGCCACGAACTGGGACTGGGAGTGGCTGACCCGGCCGGGATCGAATTGGTGGGCGATAGCATCGAGTGGGTCGACTTCCACTTTGAGACCAAGCGCAGCTTCGTGATCTGGGGTGACCAGATGCTGCGCCGGGGTCCCCTGCAGCCCCTGGAGCACCTACTTCTGCATACTAAGTTGATGGCCTGGGCGCCCCTGGCCTCGAACATCTACCACGACTGTTGCTGGTACCCCACGGTGGGACAGCGCCATATCCGGGAGTTTCTGGGCACCGCTTGGGGAGAACTATTTCTTAAGTATCGGGACAGCGAATTGAGGGAGACGACATGATGGCGGAACCGATAGCGGTGGCTTAGGGTGCAAGTGTGGCGACGTATCTGTCGCTGGCAGCCACCATACTTCTGAACGGTATGGCCAATTTCCGTTGCCCGTGCTAGATTTTTTTAGAGGATTGCATATTTACGATTGGCATTATTGGCTAATGCGTTGGAAAATAATTAGAGGGAAGACCATTGTTATTAGTGAAAAGATAACTTCTTAAAGGTTGTAATGATAACCAATAATGCGATTTCGTCTTAGCACCTGTTCCTCTCGCTCGTGGTCGTAATCGCGATAGAGGGTTTTGGCTTTGCCCATATGTTATATCCCCTTGATTGAGGGGTCGGTTTTAAGAATACGGATGGACACTCACCTGAAATGGGAGAAACGGTGTGACCTCAACAGGTCTACGCTGCTGCCGCTCTAGCCTCTGACCCGACATTAGAATATTGAAGGTGATACTTTGAACGAAAGCGTTGAAGGTCAAGCGGGAAGCGGATTGATGGAGTGTCTATGGGCAAAAGCTTTAATCATTATTCAACTGCTCAGAATCAAACAGTGGACAAAAAACCTGCTTGTTTATGCGGCACCGCTTTTTGCAGGAAAACTATTTGTTCCTGCTATTTTCAATACCTCGTCACTTTGCTTCATATTATTCTGTCTCACCGCAAGTGGCTTATACATTCTTAATGATATAAGCGATCTAGAGACTGACCGTCTGCATCCTAAGAAATGTAGACGTCCAATTGCATCGGGGCGTGTTAGCAAGCCGTTGGCAATCTGCATTTGTGCAATTATACTGGTAGTATCCTTTTTATTGGCAGGCATGTTTATCGGGGTTGCTACATTGGGAATACTCATTGGTTATTTTATTTTAAATATTCTTTATACGTATAAATTGAAGAAAATACCTGTTCTCGATGTTGCCTGTATTGCAGGCGGATTTGTGCTACGAGCAGTTTCCGGTGGTGTGGCTACAAAGGTGCCTTTGAGCCCGTGGTTTATTTTGTGCGTTATCTTTATTTCACTATTTCTAGCTCTTGCCAAAAGGCGCCATGAGATCATGATGCTAGATGATAATGCTGAAAATCATCGGCAAGTCCTTGGTCGCTACTCATTGCCCTATCTTGATCAGTTAATTGGTATTGTTTCTGCTTGTACAATTATGACCTATGCGCTATATACCTTTGAAAGCAATTCCAACATTCTAAAAAATGGTTTAGTATGGACAGTGCCACTAGTTATCTATGGCCTGTTTCGTTATTTGTACCTAGTGCATATTCAAGATGCGGGTGGCGCGCCAGAGGATATACTGATTGGGGACAGCCATATTTTACTCACCGTTATAATATATGTAGCAATAGTTGTCTATACTATATATTTTAATCATTTAACTGTGTAATTTGGTTTAAACTAAAATTACGATGTTAAATAAAACGATTCATTCATAAAGAAGTATATTATGACCGTTTATCAAGCATGTGCTTAACGTGGAGGAGCGATATGGTGCTAGCAGGTTCAGGTTCCAGTAAGACGATTTTTCTAGACCGAGATGGCGTGATCAATCGGAAGATGTCAGAAGGCGATTATGTTAAATGTCGGGATGAATTTAAGTTTTTACCAGGTGTCAAGGAAGCATTACGAATGCTTAAAGAGGCAGGCCATCTACTAATAGTTGTCACAAACCAACGAGGTGTTGCCCGTGGATTAATGACTGAGGATGAACTACGCGAGATTCATGGATATATGCAACAGGAGTTAGATGAAATAGGAGCCTCGCTTGATGGTATATACTACTGTCCACACGAAAAAGGGCAATGTAATTGCCGTAAGCCTGAGTTAGGCTTGTTTTTAAAAGCAAAATATGATTTTCCTTCAATTTGTTTTGCTAATTCTATCATGATCGGGGATTCCATCAATGATATGGAGGCTGGTGTAAAAATAGGTTGTAAGAACGTGCTTGTTGCAGATACTAGCCAGAACACTTCTATAGTTAATAAAGCATATAATCAGGGAATTGATATTGAAATTATTATACCTACTCTTTATGATATATTGTTTTATTTAGATGGCGATTTATTCTTATAATGATTTTAATAGGTATAAATATTTAGTAAAACGGACACCTTGTTATCACTATAACAGATAGGCCAGGTTATTTTCAGTTACAGGGTGCTATATGGCTGAATTTCTGAAAGCACGACCATGCTGATAGGCTCTAACCCTTGATGCGAAGCTGACAGGTAAGCCGGATGCGGGAAAACCGCACGTCTGGTTTGATGCGGCGGTTGCTGGAAACGTTGTAGATGACCCGCTTGAGTGGGACACTTGCCCGAAAGAGGAGAAACAGCTTAGCCTCACAAGGTCTGCGCTGCCACCGCGCCGGCAGTCTACATAGTATCTCGGATTATTATAAATTTAAACCTTTTAAAGTTACCTTAAATATACGTAATAAAGTAGAATTCAAAGAAGCTAAATTAAGTTTATCGAGTAAATATAATTTTTTTAAAGTTAAATATATGCGAAATGGGTTTAGCCTTTGTTTCATACTAGTAGATCGTAAAATATTATGCAGTATCTTAGATAATATATCTGGGTTTCTAGAATTAATTATATCAATTTGATTAGATAGATAATTATATTGATTATTTATGTTTTTAATTAATGATAAAAAATCTTTTTCCTGCAATTTATCTACAAAGCACGTGTAGTTATGCAACCCATAGTATTTCATTATATATGGGACTTTAATATTATAACTAGCGTCACTATAAACTATAGAAATACAGGGAATAGAATTTTTTAAGGCGAAGATTAAAGAATGGTATCTCATGCCAATAACAATTTTACATTTTGATATTATCCCTGCTATTTCATTCGGATGATAATCTCCATTTAATAATGTTACTCTTTCTTTGTATATAATATTATCTACTATTTTTTTCATAAATATTCTATCATTTTTTTCACAAGTTTTATAGAAAGGTATCATGATTATATTATAATTAGTATTAATAAGAATATTATTAAAAATTTCAATTAATTCTGCTACCCAAGCTGGCTCCTTTTGATGATTTAGCAATGTAACACCAATTATGGGCTTTGAGGCATCAATGTTTTCGCTCATCGTAATATCGTTAATCCTTTGCTCTGAACAATTTTCAAGGTATAATCCTAAATCATTGCAAATATGGATTCTATTTGATGCACACCCAACCGAAAGTAGCATCTCTTTTGAAAATTCATCTCTAGCATAGATATGCTTGCAAGTATTCATGATTATGCCTAAATCATGTTTAAACTGTTGGTCTAAACTTGGTGTTACTCCAATACCCAGAGCAATACATTTTTTGTTTCTTAGAAAAGATAGCAAAATTAAATTTAGTATATATACATTAAAGTAAGTAGTGTCTTTTAAAAGTTCATCACCATGATAATCACCACAATCGTCAAACAATTGGCCCCCACCAACTATTACTATATCTATAGCATCAACATAAGAAATAAGCTCTTGAAGTGGTATTAACCATGAAATAGATATAACATCATGCGCCTTAGATGTTGACTTTGGATCATTTGAAATCACAGTGATTTCTAGGCCATTAAATTGTTCTCTAAGCTTTTTCAAAACTACACTGAGCATTGCTTCATCGCCTGTATTTCCGAACCCATAAAACCCTGAAAGAAGAACTCTTATTTTCTTCATACTAGACTCCCGGATTAATATTAATGATTGATAAAATGTATATTATTCTTAATCTTGCAGAAAAGTGTATAATTAAAGGAAGAGTATTTTTATGATACCCTTGTTCATATTGTTTTCTTCCTTATATTAGTAATTATAGACAGGTGGGCTATCTTGTAATGTCTCTGCATAAGGGATATCTCTTCATAGATCAAGATAAATACTATTATATCTATAAATATCTTATGCTATCGCAGATATTCTGCGTTTGAAAAATGGAATCCATTTTGATGCAAAGCCAATGAAAAAGTAAATAAAATTATGATCATATGATACCTCGTTTTTGTACATAAAATAAGGGTAGAAATCTTAAAAGAAGACAAGAATTTATATCCCAAGAAAGTGAACTGATTTTATGCGCATAGCTCTTGTATCCCTTTCTGTTCGAGGCGCTTTAGGCCAATATGCGGAAGCGCTGGTGCAGTCTTTGAGTTGCAGGGAAGAGACGCACCTGTTCGTTCCCACGCATTATAATGGAGTTTGTGGACAGGCGGTGCTGCATACATTTCAGACCGGCAGCGCACGTTCCCGGGCGCTTCTCGCTCTGCTCAACCCGTTCTCGGCATGGGATGTCTGGCGCGATATCTGCATGATTCAGCCGGATGTGGTCCATCTGCTGACCGGGGATGGTTATCCTTGGGCGTTGCTCTGGGCGGCTTGGGCGCAAAGGCAAGGAATGCCTTTCATCGTGACAGTTCATGACCCCGAACGTCATCCCGGCAACAATTTATGGGAAATACTCAACGCCTGGCTACGGCACCTCGTGCTCGGCAGGGTTACGGGAGTGCATATACATAGTCCGCGTTTCCGTGAGTTGATCACAGCCCAGGGGTTCAAAGGGGATAATATCTTTGTGATTCCACACGGCAGCCTGGCTCAGCGTTTCTTGAAGCACTGTTCTGATGCTGCAAGCTGTAAAGGCGCAGCAGATGGTGAACCGCTCGCTCTCTTTTTCGGGCGGCTTGAAACTTACAAGGGGCTTGATCTTCTTGCAGAGGCGGCGTTTCGCCTAAAAGGGAAAATCCGTTTTGTGATCGCTGGTCCCGGGCGCTTACCACCACACTTGGATTCTTGTTTCCGGGAGCATTCCGATCTCTTTGAACTTCACAATCGTTACTTGGATGATGATGAGGTGGCCGCCCTTTTTCAAAGGGCGGCAGTCTGCGTGCTGCCGTACCTGCAGGCTACCCAATCCAGTGTGCCTCTTATAAGCGCTGCTTTTGGCGTACCAGTAGTGGCTACGGCAGTAGGGGCGTTTATAGACGATGTACCTCGGGTGGGCGGCATTCTGGTGCGTCCCAATGATACGGCAGCACTTGCTCAGGGCATACAGGATGCGCTCGGCAATGTGCCGCGCTATCCACGGGAGCTTGAGTTTGATATTCTGGTAAACGATTTTCTAAAAATGTATAGATACATGATGAGCGCTATCACTATAGAAGATAAGGTGTGATGATTTGGGTCGGGTGCTGTTTGTAGCCACGGTGGCCAGCCATATTAGAGCGTTCCATCTTCCTTTTATCAAGATGCTCCAGGCGCAGGGGCACCATGTGGAGGTGGCTTGCTCTACAGATGTGCCGCTGGAAAGCCCATTGCCTGAGGTAGAAATGCCGGTATGGGATATTCCTTTTGCCCGCTCACCCTATAGCCTGGGGAATATCGGGGCCTACCTGGGGATTAGGCGGCTGCTGCTGGAGCGGAATTACGATCTCGTTCACGCCAATACCCCTGTTGCTGCCTTTCTAGTCAGGTTGGCGGCGCGAAACATAATGGCGCAAGGCATTAAAATACCCGTGCTCTATATGGCGCACGGGTTTCATTTTTATAGGGGAGCACCTCTAAAAAACCACCTATTGTATTATAGCATGGAGCGCCTGGCCAGCCGCTGGACGGGCGGGCTGATCGTGGTGAACACTGAAGATCTGCAGGCTGGCAGGCAATTCGGTCTGATCGAGGGGAAGAACCTGTTTCTGGTGCACGGAGTCGGCGTCGACATGGGATACTATAACCGGGCCGGACATGACCAGTCACCAGTTGTGAGCAAGATGTTGGGTTTAACCGAAGATGCGCTGGTAGTTACCTGCATCGCCGAGTTGATACCGCGGAAGAATCACCTGCAACTCTTAGACGCCTGGCTAGACGTTCATCAGAGAGTTCCTCAGGCCGTGTTGCTGTTGGTGGGAACCGGTGAGCTGGAGAATAAATTGCGTCGGGCGGTTAAGGATTGCCGATTTGAAAACAGTGTCCGGTTGCTGGGTTACCGTACCGATATTCCGGAGCTGTTGGCGCTATCTAAAGCGATAGTGCTAACCTCGCGGCATGAAGGATTGCCCAAAGTGATCATGGAGGCGATGGCAGCAGGAAAGCCGGTGGTGGCCACCGATGTGCGGGGCAGCCGTGACCTGGTGCGGGACGGGGTCAGCGGGTTTCTTGTTCCGCTGGGGCACCCGGAGCTGTTGGCAGAAGCCCTGGTCCGCCTGTTGCAGGATAAGGCGCTGGCGGGACGGATGGGAGCTGCCGGGCGCGATCTGGTCAGGGAATATTCCCTTGATCGGGTACTGCAGGAGATGAAGGATATCTACAGCCGGTACATTTGAAAGAATCATTTGAAAGAAAGTAACCGATACTGAACACCCTGTAAATTAAAGGGGGCTTAAAAATGAAAAATGAAGACAGACTTGAGTACGAGGCTAAGTTTCATGATAACAATGATGATCGTTTAAAGGCCAGGCGACTTTCTTCTTTAATGGTTGGCGACTTATTTAATGAGCCTCATAACCATGTATTTAATGTTGTTCGTGAGGAGTGCCCCGATAAAAGCGTTCTCTGTTATGGCTGTGGTGAGGGAACATTTATTCATGAAATGCTGTTTTACGGTGCTAAAAGCATTACCGGTATAGATATATCGCCGGGAATGATCGAGAAGGCATCCTCCTTATTCGATGATCAACGGGTCAACTTTTTGATCATGAATTGTGAACAGACGGAATTTGACAATAATAGTTTCGATCTCATCGTCGGGATTGCGATCCTTCATCACCTCGATCTGAACAGGGCGATCACGGAGATCCACCGTTTGTTAAAACCGGGCGGCAAGGCCATCTTCTTAGAACCGCTGGGCCACAATATCTTTATCAATCTTTTTCGAAGGCTTACTCCACATGCACGAACCCCGTTCGAGCATCCGTTAAAAATGGGTGATATTTCTTTGATAAAGGCTGTTTTTAAGAGAGCGGCTACCAAGGAATATGTGTTTCTTCCGCTGTTGGCAATACCTTTAAAGTTCATGCTTCCTAGAAATGTATTTCTAAAAATCATCAACCGGCTCTCCAAAATCGATAATTTTTTACTGCAACATCTGGTTTTCTTAAGGTATTGGTTTTGGATAATTGTTCTTGAGCTGCCCAAAGAGTAGATACCGATTTCGTTCCCGATCCACGACAGACAATATCAAGGTTTTGGCAGTCCTCCATTCCAAGTTACTATAGCATTGCCTTATCAAGGATGCCGGTTCATTGTAATTTTATTACAATTAAAAAATGTCTAAAAAGACAGGAAGCTTTAAACCATTTGTCGAAATGACAAATGTTGACGGTTTTATAAAGTTGGTCTTTGCTTGGCGCGGGCATGAAAATTATTTTTTGCTCAACCGGTTCAAGGGAGTTGCTATGCGCAAATCATGGCTGATTTGGGTACTCTTATACATTGTCGATGCCACCCTGGTGAACTTCGGGTTCTACCTGGCATTCCTGCTGAGGTTCGGCTACCCCGTCCCTGCTGTAAATGTGGCGCCTTTCATGCGGCTGATTCCCTACATCAGCCTGTTCATCCTGGTATTCTTCTGGTTCTTCGAGCTCTACTCCCACACCTGGAAACGGCGCCTGGAGACCCTGTACAGCGTGATCATCACGGTCCTGCTGATCAACGTGGTCACCATGGCCCTCACCTTCATGCTGCGCGGTTTCTCCTTCCCCAGGTCGATCTTCGCCATTGCCGCGGGGCTGCAGATCGTCCTGCTCGGCATCTGGCGCCTGCTCTGGCAGATGTTTATCGACCGGGCGGAGGGGGCCAAGACGGTGGTGGTCATCGGGGGCAACGGGAACACCGCCCAGAAACTGGGCTCCCTGATCGGGAGGCGCTATCAGGTGTTAGGGATCTTCGAGGCTGAGAGCGAGGTGGCGGCCGCCAGTGACGCTATCTCGGCAGCACAGGTCGTGTGCATCAACACCTCTCTTTCCCGGGCTGTCAAAGAGGAGATCATCTCCAGGTGCCTCGATGATGACAAGGAGGTCCTGCTGATCCCGGAACTGTATGACATCCTGCTGCATAACGCCAGCCTGAACAGGGTGGACGATCTGGCCGTTTTCAAGATCGAGAGCCTGGCGCTGACGCCGGGCCAGCAGCTGGTGAAGCGCCTGTTCGACCTGGTTTTTGCGACGCTGGGGCTGATCCTGTTTCTGCCCTGCATGATGGTGATCACTCTTTTTATCTATTATTCCTCCCCGGGCTCGGTTTTCTACCGCCAGCGGAGGGTCGGCCTGAATGGTCAGGCCTTCTATCCCTACAAGTTCCGGACGATGATCCAGGATGCCGAGCAGGATGTGGGCCCGGTGCTGGCCGGGGATAACGACCCGCGCATCACCCCGGTCGGCAGGGTGCTCAGGCCGTTGCGGCTGGACGAACTGCCCCAGATGATCAATGTATTAAAAGGGGAGATGAGTTTCGTGGGCCCCCGGCCGGAGAGGCCGTTCTTCGTGGAACAATTCAGCAGTGACATTCCCGAGTACCAGTACCGGCTTAAAGTTAAGCCGGGGATTACCGGGCTGGCCCAGGTGCAGGGGAGATACGATACGGATGCTGCCGCCAAACTCCGCTACGACCTCTATTATATCTGCAACTACTCGCTGCTGCAGGATCTGCAGATCATCTTCCAGACTCTGCGGGTCGTTCTGATCCCTGAGGCAGCTAGGGGAACGACGGGAAATACCAGCAAAAACGGGCAGAACGGTTTCATGCTCTGATCGGTGACGTTGGATGTAGTGTTGCGATTTTTCTGGGATACATGCAAAATTAATGCCGATTGCCAAAAGGACGCTAAGGTATTTTTTTAGAATTGGATGACGGACGAAGGATTACGAAAACTATTGTATGGAGGAGTAATAAGATGAAGATACTGGTGACTGGTGGGGCCGGGTTTATCGGCTCCAACCTGGTGGATGGGCTGCTGGCAGCCGGCCACGAGGTGGTGGTGGTGGACAACCTCAGCAGCGGCAAGCGGATAAACCTGAATCCCGCTGCCCGGTTCTACGAGTTGGATATCGGCGACCCGGGGCTGTCGGATGTTTTTGCCCGGGAGGGGATCGATCTGGTCAGCCATCATGCCGCCCAGATCGATGTGCGGCACTCGGTGGCGGACCCACAGTTTGACGCCCGCACCAACATCCTGGGATTGCTCAACATCCTGGAGAACTGCCGCCGTTACGAGATCAAAGGGGTGGTGTTCGCCTCCTCAGGCGGGGTGGTCTATGGTGAGCCGTCCCAGTTGCCGGCCACCGAGACCTTCCCCAAGGGTCCGCTCTCCCCTTACGGGGTGAGCAAGCTGGCCTCCGAGTTCTACCTCTGCTACTACGCCCAGGTGATGGGCCTGCCCTATGTCACCCTGCGCTATGGGAATGTCTATGGGCCGCGGCAGGACCCCCACGGGGAGGCGGGAGTGGTGGCGATCTTCGGGGAGAAGCTGCTGCGGGGCGAGACGCCGGTGATCTACGGCGACGGCGACCAGGTGCGGGACTACGTCTTCGTAGAGGATGTCGTCCGGGCGAACCTGCTGGCGTTGCAGCGCCTGTTGGGTCCTGTCTGCGGGGCCGCTCCGGGCGGCTGCGCCATCAATGACTTTGCCTTTAACATCGGCACCGGGCAGGGCGCCTCGGTCAATGAACTGTTCACCCTGCTAAAGGAGATCACCGGGTTCCAGGGCGAGGCCACCCATGGGCCGGAGCGGACCGGTGAGTTGCGGCGCATCTATCTGGACGCCGGCAAGGCCAGGGATGTGCTGGGCTGGACGCCGCAGTTCAGCTTCAAGGAGGGCCTGCGCCGCACCGTCGGCCACCTGGCCAGGAAAGCAGTCTGCTAGGGACGTTTACTGCATGGATTGCCAGAACTTGGCCATATCGATGACCAGCCCGGGAAACAGGGGAGAGGTAAGATTGCCGGCATCCTCGTATTCGGCTGCCTTGGCCAGCTTATTCTCCTGGTTGCGGCGGTAGATTTCGATCACCTGTACTACCGGATCGGCCAGCCAGTACTCGATCACGTCCGAGCACTCGTAGAGGAAGCGCTTGGTCTTCTTGTCGGTGAGCCTGGTGGATTCGGAGGTCACTTCGACCACCAGGTCCGGGGCGCCCTCGATATTCTTGCTGGTGAGGCGCCGCTTGCGTTCGTTGCTGATGAAGAGCAGGTCGGGCTCGACCACGTCGTTGTGGGAGAGCAGGACGTCAAACGGGGCTAATAATAAAACTCCTAATTTTTTTTCTGCCAGAAAGTTGGCAATGACACGAAATAATTCCCCCACAAACCTCTGATGCGCGGTGCTTGGCGCAGGTGTCACGTAGTGCTCCCCCCCGATCAGTTCGTGGCGTTTCCCGTCGTCCGGCAGGAGCAGCAGGTCTTCATAGGTCAGGCCGCCGGCAGCCATCTCCATCCTGGCTGATTCCATGGTGCGCCCTCCTTTTTGGAAACTGTTTCTGAGGCCTAGTTCTTGTTCCATATTTTATCATGACTAGATATTGCCAGCAAGCCGCGGGACGGTTATTGTGTCAGTATCATCATACATGCTGGCAGCAGGGGCGGTTTTCTTGTTATGGACCGGCATAACAGGGGAGCCGTCTTTGTGTCTGGTTTCTGGTTCGATCTGGACGTAAATCCTAGATATTCGCAAAGAGGCTTCTCAATGGCCCCATAGTAGTGAAAAACCGGGATTATGAGCGCGGATATTGGGATAAAATAAATTAGATTCGATTTCTTTTCTTCATTATGTTCCTGTATAATAAAAGTCAAACAAAGTCAAATGAACGTGGCCTGTTCAGGGAGACGTTGTCAATGTGGTCGCTGGTTTCGGAAATTGAGTCCTACATCAAATCGTTGCTTCGGGGGAGCCCCCGGGGCTGGATCGAACTCAGCCGGAAGGAGTTGGCTGAGCACTTCGACTGCGTCCCGTCTCAGGTTACCTACGTGGTCAACACCCGCTTTTCGGTGCAACAGGGCTACTACGTGGAGAGCCGCCGTGGCGGCAGCGGTTACATCCGGATCTGCCGTCTGGGGGCTCAGCGCCGTCAGCCGGATGAGGATGCGCGGCAGAAACAGGTGGAGAGCCATACAGGCGACGATCTGGAAAACATGCTGAAAGACTTTCAGTCTGTGCTATTCAGCTTCACCCAGCGAGGCATCCTGACGGACCGGGAATTCACCCTGCTCAATGCGGTCTTCAGGGCCCTGGAGGCCAATGTTCAGGGCAGCGAGTGCGATGATTTAAGGCTTAGAATTTTGAAGGAGATCCTGTCGAACGGCGGCCTTTTTTAGCTGCCAGGCAGCCCTGCATTAAGTACGCCTGCTTAAAGGAGAATGCACATGAACTGCGAAGAATGCAAGCAGCGCCCGGCAACGGTGCATATCACCAAGATCTTTAACAACCAGAAGACCGAGATGCACCTGTGCGAGGAATGTGCCAAGCAGCACGATGAGATACCGTTTACCTTCAGCGCCGATGCGGAGCCGGCTTTCTCCATCCAGAAGTTCCTGGCGGGACTGCTGGTGGGCGGCGCCCCCAGTGCCGGCGCCGATGCTACCGAGGAAGAGGCGACTGCCGCCATGCCCCAGTGCTCGAACTGCTCCCTGACTTACGGCCAGTTCGGGCAGATCGGGCGGTTCGGCTGCAGCCACTGCTACCAGTCCTTTGCCGGACAGCTCGAACCACTGCTGCGCCGGGTGCATGGCAATAGCCGTCACACCGGCAAGATACCCCGGCGGGCCGGCGGTTTGCTGGGGTTCCGGAGGGAGATCGAGCAACTGCGGGCGGAACTGCAGAATGCTGTCAATTCCGAGGCTTACGAGCGGGCGGCAGTGCTGCGGGACCAGATTCACGCCCTGGAGGGCAAACTGCAGTAGAGGGCTGGGTGTTCCGGAACAGTGATTGGCGGTGAGCCGTTGGCGGCTGGAAAAACCCACGCTCAATGGCCAAAGTGGCCGGATATAGATCAGGAGATCGAGTGCATAACACGAGAGTGTTTCCCTGCCGTGATGGAAAGCGGGAACGCGAGAACCGTCCCCGTGTTCGCTGAGGAGGAGTGGGTATGTCGATCCAGGATACGTTGAATACTGCCTATAGCAAGTGGATGGAGGATGATGGGCCCGAATCCCAGATTGTGATCAGCAGCCGGGTGCGGCTGGCCCGCAACCTGTCGGAGCAGCCCTTTCCCCACGTGATGCCTCAGGAGGGCGGCCAGGCTGTCGTCGAGCAGGTGCAGGGAGTGATCGCCGATCCGGACGCCAGAGAGCAGTTGGGGCCGATGTTTTACGTGCCCCTGGAGGAACTGGGCCCGCTCGACCGGCAGATCCTGGTGGAGAAGCACCTGATCAGCCCTCAGCACGCCTCGGATGAACGCCCGTTTCGTGGTGTTGCCCTCAGCCCGGATGAGGGGGTCAGCATCATGATCAACGAGGAGGACCACCTCCGGATCCAGGTGTTGTTTCCCGGGCTGCAGTTGGACGCCGCCTGGGAGATGGCCAACCGCGTAGACGACGCTTTTGAGAATAAGCTGGATTTCGCCTTCGACGAGTTGTACGGCTATCTCTCCTGCTGCCCCACCAACGTGGGCACCGGGCTGCGGGCGTCGGTAATGATGCATCTGCCGGCCCTGGCCATGACCAATCAGGCCGGCCGGGTGTTCACCGCCCTGTCCAAGCTGGGTTTCGTGGTGCGGGGGTTGTACGGCGAGGGCACCGAGGCCAAGGGGAACCTGTTCCAGGTCTCCAACCAGGTCACCCTGGGGCCCAGTGAGCAGGAGATCGTGGACAGCCTGCTGGCAGTCTGCCGCCAGTTGATCGAGCAGGAACAGCTCGGCCGCCAATCACAGATGAGGGAGCGGCCGGCTCAGATAGAGGATATGGTCTTCCGGGCCTACGGCGTGCTCACCAACGCCAGGCTCATCAATTCCGATGAGGCGATGTTCTATCTATCTTGCTTGCGTCTGGGCATCGATCTGGGGCTGTTGCATAATGTAAGTAAGAGAACTCTGAACGAACTGCTGGTGCGGACAAGGGCCGCCTTCCTTCAGAAGGATGCCAAGGACGCCATGGATTCTTTCAACCGCAGCCTGAAGCGGGCGGACATTATCAGGGAAGCCTTGAAGGTTAGCGAATAACTGTTTACATAGCATTTAGCAATTGACGGGTAGTTGCAGGTTGGCGGTAGTTTTTCAGGATCGTCGGCTGGTTTTTGTGGCCACTGGCGGCCAACCGCCAATAACCGTTTTAAGGAGGTGCGCAATATGTTTGGACGATTTACCGAACGTGCCCAGCGTGTATTCATGCTGGCGCAGGAAGAGGCAAGAAGATTGAAGCATCCGGCGGTGGGCACCGAGCACCTGCTGCTGGGGCTGCTGCGCGAGGGCGAGGGTATTGCGGCCAAGGCCCTGCAGGCCCTGGGTCTGGACCTGAACAAGGTGCGGGAGGAAGTGGAGCGGATCGTAGCCCCCGGCGACAGCCGGGTGGGCGACGAGGTCGGCCTGACCCCCCGGGCCAAGAAAGTGCTGGAACTCGCCCACGAGGAGGGGCGGCGCCAGGGCGTGAGCTATGTGGGCACTGAGCACCTGCTGCTCGGGTTGATCCGCGAGGGCGAGGGCGTGGCTGCCCGGGTCCTGATCAACCAGGGATTGACCATGGAAAGTGTGCGGCGCCAGGTATTGATGCTGCTGGGCGGCATCGGGCCCGCTGCCCAGGGGCATGCCGGCTCCGGGCCAGCCGCCCAGTCTCGCAACCAGACGGCAACCCTCGACGATCTCGGCCGCGACCTGACGCAGCTCGCCCGGGAGGGCAAGCTGGACCCGGTGATCGGGCGGGACAAGGAGATCGAGCGGGTGATCCAGGTGCTCAGCCGCCGCACCAAGAACAACCCCTGCCTGATCGGCGAGCCGGGAGTAGGCAAGACCGCCATCGCCGAAGGCCTGGCGGAGCGGATCGTGGCCGGAAAGATTCCGGAGACCCTGAACGACAAGCGGGTGGTCACCCTGGACATGGGCGCCGTGGTGGCCGGGACGAAGTACCGGGGCGAGTTCGAAGAACGGCTGAAGAAGGTCATCGACGAGATCCGGTCAGCCGGCAACGTCATCCTGTTCATCGACGAGGTGCATACCCTGGTGGGAGCGGGAGCGGCCGAGGGAGCGATAGACGCCGCCAACATTCTCAAGCCGGCCCTGGCCAGGGGTGAGCTGCAGTGCATCGGCGCCACCACTCTCGATGAGTACCGCAAGAACATCGAGAAGGATGCCGCTCTGGAACGGCGCTTCCAGCCGGTAAACGTCGGCGAGCCGACCGTTGACGAGACGATCGAGATCCTGCGCGGCCTGCGCGACCGCTACGAGGCGCACCACCGGGTGAAGATCACCGACGGCGCCCTGAAGGCGGCCGCCCGGCTGGGGGACCGTTATATCACCGAACGCTTCCTGCCGGACAAGGCGATCGACCTGATGGATGAGGCGGCATCGCGGGTACGGCTGCAGATCTATACGGCGCCGCCGGATGTCAAGGAACTGGAAGAGAAGCTGGAATTGCTGCAGAAGGAGAAGGAGTCCGCCGTGGTCGGGCAGGAGTTCGAACAGGCGGCCGCCCTCCGCGACCAGGAGCAGCACCTGCGGGCGGAACTGGAGCAGACCAAGAACAACTGGCACCAGCGCAAGGAGCTGGAGGAGTCGATCGTCACCGAGGAGGATATTGCCACTATCGTCTCCAGCTGGACCGGGGTGCCGGTCAACAAGCTGCGGGAGGAGGAGTCGGAACGCCTGCTGCACATGGAGGATGTGCTGCATAAGCGGGTGATCGGCCAGGAGGACGCCGTGCAGGCGGTCTCCCGGGCGGTCCGGCGGGCGAGGGCCGGGTTGAAAGACCCGAAGCGCCCCATTGGCTCCTTCATCTTCCTGGGGCCCACCGGCGTCGGCAAGACGGAACTGGCGAGGGCGCTGGCCGAGGCCCTGTTCGGCGACGAGAATGCCATGGTCCGCTTCGACATGTCCGAGTACATGGAGAAACATACGGTCTCGCGCCTGCTGGGAGCGCCTCCGGGCTACATCGGCTACGAGGAGGCCGGGCAGTTGACCGAGGCGGTGCGCCGGCGGCCCTATTCGGTGGTGTTGTTCGATGAGATCGAGAAGGCGCATCCGGACGTGTTCCACGTGCTGCTGCAGGTGATCGAGGACGGCCGGCTGACCGATGCCAAGGGGCGCACTGTGGATATGCGCAACGCCGTGGTGATCATGACCTCCAACGTGGGGGCCAACCTGATCAAGAAGGAATCCCGGATGGGCTTCAAGCCCGAGGGGGCGGGGTCGGCGGCCAGCAGGGATTATGAGGCGATGAAGGAACGGGTGACGGAGGAGTTGAAGCGCACCTTCCGGCCCGAGTTCCTGAACCGGGTGGATGAGATCATCGTCTTCCACTCCCTGAACGAGGAGCACATGAAGCAGATCGTCGGGCTGATGCTGCGGGATGTCTCCAAGCGCATCGCCGAGTTCGGCCTGTACCTGGAGTTCACCGAGGCCGCCAAGGACCTGATGGTGAAGAAGGGCTACGATCAGTTGTACGGCGCCCGTCCGCTGCGCCGGGTGATCCAGCGGATGGTGGAGGATCGCCTGTCCGAGGAGATGCTGGCAGGCAAGATCAAGGACGGCGACGTGGTTACCGTGGATGCCTCCGGCGAAGAACTCACCTTCAGCCAGAAGCAGATGAGCGCCCCTGCCGCCGCCAAATAAAAAAACTGTAATGTCGCTTCTGAGCTTCGAGGCAATTCAGACCACAAATAAGTCCTGCGTTGGCATTATGCCGGCGCAGGTTTTTGTTTGCATCAGATCGCCGCACCGCATATATATATAAGGTGAGGTGATGATAGTGTCTGATGAACAGCATGTGCACAACTTTTCCGGGATGACCTCCCATGACGCCGGCCATAGCCATCAATTTGACGGCACTACAAGGGCGGCGTATACGGGAGGGGCCCATAACCACAACGTATACACCACTTGTGTGGCTCAGAACCACAGCCATGCGCTTTCCGGCTATACCGGCCAGAACATTTCGGGCCAAAACAGCCACGTGCACCAGTTCAACGGGTTGACTGACAGCGCTAATGTTCCGGAACACCACAGGCATTCGTTTAATGTCACTACCGGCGGGGCCCAACTGATCGGCGGCCCCGGAGGCAACTGGACGCAGGGTCCGGGGCCGGCCTATTAATCCGTGATTGAGGCCGGGTGACCCGGGAGCGATCGGCTCGTCTGAGACACGACGCCGCGCCCATTGGGTGCCCGGCCACCAACAGGTTTTAGAAAAACAACAGGTGGGGTTTTGGCCCCACCTGTTGTTTTAGCGTGTATTTTATGCCGATGCTGACTGGCTGGCGCTCTTGGCGGGGAACCACCGCCGGTGGCGCAGGTCGTCCAGGACGGTGTACATGACCGGCACCAGCACCAGGGTGACCAGGGTCGAGAGGATCAGCCCGAACACCACCACGGTGGCCATGGGCGCCTCACTCTCGGCTCCGGCGCCGCGCCCCAGCATCAGGGGGAACATGGCCAGCACCGTGACCATGGTGGTCATCAGGATTGGCCGGAGCCGGATCGGCCCGGCCCGGTAGAGCGCCTCCCGGACCGGCAGCCCTCCTCTGTGCAACTGGTTGGTATAGTCGACCAGCACGATGGCGTTGTTCACCACGATGCCGATCAGCATGATCATGCCCATGATGGCGTTGATGCTGATCGACTGCCGCATCACCAGCAGGCCCAGGGCCGCCCCGACGAAGGTGGGGGGCAGGGAGAACATGATCACGAACGGGGTGAACAGCGACTCGAACAGCCCGGCCATCACCATATACATCAGGATGATGGAGAGCGGCATCACCAGGCCCAGAGACTTGAAAGAGGAGGACATGTCCAGGGCCTGGCCGCCGAAGGACCAGGTGTAGCCGGAGGGCAGGGTCAGCTGTCCGAGCCTGGCCTGCACGTCATTCTGCACCTGGCCGACGCTGCGCCCGAACACATCGGCCTGTACGGTGATCTGGTCCATCTGATTCTGCCTCCTGATGGACATCGGGCCGACCGCCGGCTTGACAGTGGCCAGATCGGTCAGGGGGATCTGAGCGCCTGAGGGGCTGGCCACGGTCATGTCATTGATGTTGGCATAGTCCCGGGTGTAATCCTCGGGCAGCATGACCACCACGTCGACCGAGGTCGAGCCGGCGATGTAGCTGGTGCCCCTGGTCCCGGCGTAGTCGGCGCGCAGGGTGTTCAGGATCTGCTGGGTGGTGATCCCGAACTGGGCCGCCCGCACCCGGTCGATATTGATATCGTATTCGGGAGTGGTCCGGTCAGCCCCATTCTGCACGCTGCGGATGCCCTGCACCTGGCCGATCTGGCTGGCCACCAGGTCGCCCAGCTGGGTCAATACGTTCAGATCGTTGCCCTGCAGCACGATCTGGATCGCCGTTCCATAGGAGCGGCCCATGGATTGCTGGGTGGCCTGGATGCTGATCTGGGCGCCGGGGATCATGGCCGTCTGCTGGCGCAGACTCTCGACCGCCTGGAACACGCTCCGCTTGCGTTCAGCCAGAGGCTTGAGGTTGACGTTGATGCTGGATGTATAGGTGGAGCCCTGCGACGCCTGGAAATTGCCGCCTCCGCTGCCCACCACGGTATAGACCGAGTCCGTCTCCGGCATGTCGGTGATCAGCTTTTCGATCCGTCCGGTGACCTGGTTGGTGACATCCAGCTTGGTGCCCTGGGTCAGGGTGGTGCGCACCGAATACTGGCCCTGGTCCAGATTTGGCGACAGCTCGAACCCGAGCACCGGAATCATCAATAAACTTACCAACAGCATGATCAGGGTGGCTGTCAGCACCATCTTGCGGTGCCCGAGCGCCCACCTCAACAGCCGCTCATACTGCTGTTTCAGTTTCTCGATGCCGTTGTAGAAAGCATTGGCCGGATTCCAGCGAGCCCCGCCTCCCTCCGCTTCCGGTGAGGACTCCTGGCCGCCCATCAACCGGGCCGACAGCATCGGCACCATGGTCAGGGCGCCCAACAGCGCCGCCAGGTGCGAGAAGACCACCGCCAGGGCCATCGGCAGGAACATCTGGGAGGCCAGCCCCTGGACAAAGACGATCGGGGCGAACACGCTGATCTGGGATAGGGCGCTGGCGATCACGGCAGTGCCCACCTCTCCTGCCCCCAGCTTGGCTGCCGGAAAAGCGTCATGTCCGGCCTGGCGGTAGCGAAAGATGCTCTCGATCACCACCACTGCAAAATCGACCAGCGACCCCAATCCGAGAGCCAGGCCGCCCAGGGTGATGGTGTTGATCGTCTGGCCGGAAAAATACATGGCGGCGAAGGTGGAGATCACGGAGATGGGGATGACCACGGCGATCACCAGGGTGTTGCGCACCTTGCGCAGGAACAGCCAGAGGATGATCAGGGAGAACAGGCCGCCCAGCAGTGTATGGTTGACCACCGTGCCGATCGATTCCCGGATGAATGCGGCCTGGTCGCTGACCATGGTCAGCTGCAGGCCCTTGGGCAGGGAGCGGTTGATGGCGGGCAGGACCTTTTGCACGTTGCTGGAGACCTGCACGGTGTTGCCGCCGGAGATCTTCATGATGTCCAGTGTGACGCAGGGGATACCGTTAAAATAGGCTAATGCTGAGACGTCGGCATAGGTATCCTTGACCTGGGCGAGATCGGAGATCAGGATATTGCCGCCTGACGGCAGGTGAACCGGCACGTTGAGCACATCTCCCGGCGTGATGAACTGCCCGTTGATATGCAGGTCGATCAGCTGATTGCCCTTCCTGACCAGGCCGGCATCCCCCTGCATGTTGTCGGCCTGCAGGGCCTGGACGACCGAGGTGATCGACAGGCCGTAGTTGCGCAGCCGGTCCTGGTTGACCACCACCTGGATCTGCCGGGTGTTGCCGCCGTTCACGTTGACCGCCGACACCCCCTCCACCTGCTGGACCCCGGGGGTGACTACATCGTCCGCCAACTGCTTCAACTGCTCCACATCGGCGTTTTTGCCGGACAGGGCCAGGGTCATGATCGGGCTGCTGTTGGGGTCGATGCGCGTGATCACCGGGGCATTGGCATCGGATGGCAGCCGCGATGTGACCTGGTTGACCTTGTCCCGCATATCGGCGACCGCCTGGTCCAGGTTGGCGCCGTAGTTGAAGCGCAGCATGACCATGGACTGGCCGCTGCGGGAGGTGGAGTCCACCTCGCTGACGTTGGCGACGGTGCTCATCACCGCCTCCAGCGGCTTGGTCACCTGCTGCTCGACCACCGACGGGGTATAGCCGGGCCAGGATACCGACACGGTGGCTATGGGAATGTCCATGGCCGGGTACAGATCCACCGGCAGGAGGGGCAGGGCGATCAGGCCGAGCAGGATCAGGGCCACCATCACCATGGAGATCAGCACCGGGCGGTCTACTGAGAGGTCGGCTAGTCTCATCTGGCTGCTCCCCGCCCGGCACCGGCTGCTCCCCGCTTGACGCTGTTAAGCATGCCCTGAACCCCCGACTGATTGGCATCCTGCACCACGGTCACCCTGGTGCCGTCGGCGAGCAGGTCCTGGCCGTTGATGACCAGTTGCGCCCCCGCCTGCAGCCCGCCGGTGATCACTGCCTGGTCGCTGGAAACCGCCCCCATCTGCACCATGTGCAGGTGGGCGACATTGTTTTCCACCGTGAAAACCTCACTGCCCTGGGGGGTTTCCACCACCGCCTGCACCGGTATGATGATGCCGGGCTGGGTGGTCAATCCGGTAAACCGGATGGAGGCAGTCATTCCGGGCAGGGTGCGCGGGTCTGGATTGGCGATCTGTATTTTAACCGGATAGGCATGGCTGGTGGCGTCCAGCCCCGGGCTGACGTTGGTCACCTTGCCCTGGAAGGCCGTCGTCCCCAATTCGGGAATGGTGATCTGAGCCGTTGTCCCTGGTTTAACGTTGGCAATATTCTGATCGGAAACATTCACCAGCACAAACAGGGAACTGGTCTGGGCAATGGTGAACAGCGTCGTCTGTGACGACACCTGTTCCCCCGCTTCGATGTTGCGGGAGGACACGATGCCGCCGATGGGCGAGGTGATGGCTAATTCCTGCAACTGCTGCTGGATGGCCGATACGGCGGCCCGGTCCTTTTGCAGCGTTGCCTGAGCGGCCTTCAGCTGTGCCTGGGTGGTGTTCATTTTCAGGCGGACCTGCTCCAGGTCTGCCTGGGAGATCGCCCCGCCGCCATAGATCGCCTCCTGGCGCTGCTCATCTGCCGCCGCCTGGTCGCCGGCGGCCTGATTATTCTGTACCTGTGCCTGGTCGTACTGGATCTGGGCCTGGGATTGCGCCAGCTGATTGCCCAGATCGACCGGATCGAGCTGGGCCAGCACCTGGCCTGTAGAGACCCGGTCGCCGATATCGGCGCTCACCGACTGTACGTGGCCGGCTATCTTGGCGCCCAGGTTGGTCTGGATATTGGCGACCACGGTCCCGGTCAGGGAGTTGACACTGCTCACATCGCCGACCTGCACCGGTGCCGTCTGCACCGGAATGGCCTGTCCTCCCCGCGCGGAAGCCGTAGTTTTTGCCGCGCAGCCGGAAACGAATAAGGCAGCCATTGCTAAAAACACCGGAATCAGATAAATACGGGTTTGAGATTGCAAGCTTCATCCTCCAAAGATCTGACTTATTGACCGCGAAAAACTGCTGGTTTATCGCCGCAACCAGAATTACATTTTAATTCTATGGGCATCCTTTATTGGAAACCTGAAAATTAGATAAGAAAAGTGTTAACTTTTTTACCGAAAAAAATTGGGGGATTATGGTGCAATTATTGTGCAAGCAAGTTGCATTTTGATAATGTTTGTATTAAGATATTCTAGAAGTTAGGAAGAACTGAAAAGACTTTTGCCGCCTCCTGTTACACAGAAAGGGCAAGGTGCTTTGAAGGTATTCCGCTTTGAATGAAATACGGAAGGAGGCGCAGAAAGCATATGCAAGGGAAAGTCAAGTGGTTCAACGCTGAAAAGGGTTACGGCTTCATCGAACAGGATGAAGGTGGCGACATCTTTGTCCATTACTCAGCCATTCAGGGCGAAGGCTACAAGACCCTTGAAGAGGGACAGAGAGTGCAGTTTGACGTCGTTCAGGGCAATCGCGGACCTCAGGCGGCCAACGTAAGCAAGCTGTAAGCCGTAGGGACAACACAACAAGCAATTTACAAAAAGGCTCTTACCCCTCGGGGACAGGAGCCTTTTGCCATTGTTCGCATAATTCTGCATCTTTGTGCCTTTTGTACTAGTAGGGGAGGGGCTAATGAGCGAAGACTGGTTGACGCGGCGTAAAAGCCAGATGCCAAACTTTGTCGCCACCACTCATCTGGGCGGGTTGCTGCTCTGCGCAATAGTCCTTCTCCTCATGGGGCTGCGTCCGGGCCAGTCCGGGCAGATCACCGCCCACTTCACCTGGATCGGCATGGGTGCCTGCCTGCTCTTGCTTTACTGGGCCATGACCGGATACATCCATAAAAACCTGCTTATCCGCCTCCGGATTATCGACCCGGATCTGATTGCCTACGCCCTGCTGGCTCTTCTCTTTGCCTTGGCGGTAGCGCTCTCCGCCGGCGAGAACACCGCGGTCAAGCTGCTGTTGCTGGTCCCGGTGATCATTGCGGCCACCTCCGGCGGGCGGTTGCCCGGGATGATCACCGCTGCCGTTGCCGGTGGTTCCCTGACCGTGGTATCTGTATTGGGGGTATCCCTGGTGGGCGGCCAGAGCGGGACGCTGTCAGCCGATCTCATCTTCACCGGGCTGGCGCTGCTGGTTGGCTGGCTGATCGGAGGCCTGGGCGGTGTGGATACCGGCGGTTATTTAAGCAGCGCCCGGAAGTGCGCTGCCGGGACGGATGGGCCCGCAGTTCGGGATGATAGTATAGATGTCTTCAGCGCCGAACTGCGGGGAGAGATCATTGAACGGCGCTGCCTGGATGAGATGCTCCAGTCCCAGCAGCATTTCTTGATCATCTCCACCGCCCTGGAGAATGCGCGGCTATTTGAGGAAACCCAGCGGGCCTATGAACGGCTCGATCATCTGCAGCAGCAATTGCTGCAGTCCCAGAAACTGGAGGCGCAGGGCCAACTGGCCGCAGGTATGGCTCACGAGGTAAACAACCAGTTAACGGTGATCAGAGGCTGCATCGATTTCTATTGCCTGCAACATGGCCAGGATGAAGCGCTGCTCAAGGCTTTTGAAAGAATCCGCAAAGCCACCGATGTTTCGGCCAATCTGATCCGTAAAGTGATGCTGTGGGGGCGGCAGGCATCCCAGTGCCGGGCGCCCGTCAACTTAAACCAGAATGTTGCGGAACTGGGGGAGGCGTTGCAGCAGGTATTGACCCCGAGCATGATCGCCCTGAATTTCCAGTTGGCCGGAGACCTCTGGCTGATCAGCGCCGACAGCGGCAATATCGACCAGGTAGTGGTCAATCTGGCGGTCAATGCCCGGGACGCCATGCCTAAGGGAGGCATCATCGCCATCGGGACCCGGAATCTGATACTCGACGGCCCCTGTCCCGGCCAACCGGAGGCTATCCGTACCGGCCGCTTTGTCTGCCTGTCGGTAAGCGACACCGGCGTCGGCATGGACGATGAGACTCTCTCCCGCCTTTTTGAGCCGTTCTATACCACCAAGCAAGCGGGTAAGGGCACCGGGCTCGGCCTGGCGGTGGCCCACGGTATCGTCAGCGATCACGACGGCTGGTTCAATGTCAGGAGCTGCCTGGGCCAGGGAAGCTGTTTCGAGATCTACTTCCCCGCCCTAAAGTGAGCAGCTCGCGGCAGCTGCGCAGCGTGGGAACCGTCCCCGTGTTTCGCTATAGGTGGCCGGCGAGGGTCAGATAGATGAGAAGGGCATTCATGCTGATGATCACTCCGGTGATCAGCCATCCCGGGATATCGGTCAGGCGGTTGTTGACCAGGGCGCCCATCAGGTCCCGGCGCCGCGTTATCAGCAGCATCGGAATGATGGCGAAGGGCAGGGCGAAGCTCAGGGCCACCTGGCTTAGCACCAGGGAGTTCATGGGGTTGATCCCCGAGGCGATGATGAACATCGCCGGGGCCATGGTGATCAGCCGGCGCAGGTTGATGGGGATATTCAGGTTGACGAATCCCTGCATGATGGTCTGCCCGGCCATGGTGCCCACGGCGGAGGAGGACAGCCCGGAGGCCAGCAGGGCGATGCCGAAGGCTCCGCTGGACAGTGTCCCCAGCAGCGGGATGAGCGACTGGTGCGCCTGCTCTATCGTCTCCACCGCCATGCCGTTCCGGTAGAAGACGGCGGCGGCGACCACCACCATGGCGGCGTTGACCACAAAGGCGATGTTCATGGCGACGGCGATATCGATCTTCTCCATCCGCAGGTGCCGCCGTTTTTGCTCCACAGTGGCGCAGTCCTGCTGCCGGCACTGCACCAGTTGTGAGTGCAGGTAGATCACGTGGGGCATCACCGTGGCGCCCAGCATGCCCACGGCGATCAGCACTGCCTGGCCGTTTGGCAGCATGGGGATCAGGGTATGCAGCCCCACTGCCGCCCAGTCCGGTTTGCACAGGAACAGCTCGATGGTGTAGCCGATGCAGATCACTGCTACCAGTATGCCGATGATCCATTCCACCACCCGCTGTCCGTACTTCTCCATGTAGACGATGCCGAAGGTCAGCGCCCCGGTCAGGAGCCCGGCGTAGAGCAGGGGTATATGGAACAGCAGGTACAGCCCCAGGGCGCCGCCCAGAAACTCTGCCAGGTCGGTGGCCATGGCCGCCAGTTCTGCCTGGATCCATAGCAGCCAGTTGGTTGGCCTGGAAAAGACTCGGGCGCACATTTCCGGCAGGTTGTGGCCGGTGGCGATACCCAGCTTGGCGGACATGGACTGCAGGAAGACGGCCATCAGGTTGCTCCACAGGATGACCCAGATCAGGGTATAGTTGAAGACTGATCCCCCGCTGATGTTGGTGGCGAAGTTGCCGGGATCGATGTAGGCCACGCTGACCACGAAGGCGGGGCCGAGATACCTCATCAGGGAGCGCAGCTTCCTATATAATTGATGGCCGTTAAAGGCAGGGGATTTGCTGACAGGCACTTGCTCGGCGGTTAGGCCGATGGCCGGCGCCACGATCTGATCCATAGATGAACACCCCACAACAGCTACATTGATTGGCGTGAAAGCAAGTTGGGCAGGAGCTAAATCGTAATCCGGGCCTAATTTTGTTTCACAACAATAAAATATGTGACTGCATCAGCAGTTGTGCTAAAATTGCCGGCTGGCGCATATAATTTATCCGGCGCCGTCCGGCGCCGGCAACGGGTAGTGGCAGATAGTGCCAGGTAACCGCTCACCTGGCGACATGTCGCCTGCAGTTGCTAAATTATTTACCTGCGGCTGCGTGTGATATATTAATAGTGCAATTTGGGATACTGGTGGCGGTGATCATATTGGCAGAAAAATTCAAATTCCTACGCTCCTTCTTTCATTCGAGGACCGTCCTCAGCATGGCAGGACTGGTCATGCTGGCTATCCTGCTGTCCGGATTGACTATCTGGGGAGTGGACCGGCGGGTGATCCCCCCGGGAACGATCAGTGAACTGCAGGTGCCGGCAGCCGGCAGCCGTCTGCTGGTGGTATCGCCCCACCCGGACGATGAGAGCCTGGGCGCCGGCGGCCTGATCTCCGAGGCTCTGGCCCAGGGTGATACGGTCAAGGTGGTCTTTGTAACCAACGGGGATGGCTTCCATTACGGAGTGGAAAGGATCGACCGCCAGCTGCGGCTGCAGCCGGCCGACTATCTGAACTACGGGCAGGAGCGGCAGCAAGAATCCCTGGATGCCCTGCGCAGGCTGGGAGTCAGGCCGGAAAACGTCGTTTTTCTGGGCTTCCCGGACCGTGGCGTGGCTCAGATCTGGAAATACTACTGGGACCCGGGCAGGGCCTTCACCTCTCGCACTACCGGCAAGTCTGCAGTCCCCTACCGGCTGGCCCTGAATCCTGGCGCTCCCTACAACGCCCCTGCACTTATGGGCAGCCTGGAACAGGTGATCAGGGATTACGGCCCCACCGAGATCTTTGTCACCGACACTTACGACAGCCATCCGGACCATTGGGGCTCAGGGGCCTTCACCCTGGCGGCAGCCGCCCGGGTGCAGGCCGATGAGGCCAACTTTCGCCCTTCCATCTATACATTCGTCATCCACAGCGGCACCTGGCAGTTGCTGCCGGTGCTGGAGCGGGATAAGGCCCTGCTGCCGCCCGGTTACTTCCTGGCTCTGGGCAATCCCTGGTACAAACTGCTCCTGACCGCAGGGGCGCAGGTCAAAAAGAAGGATGCGATCAGCGCCTACCATACCCAGGAGGTGGTGATGCCCTCCTTTCTGGCCAATTTCGAGCGGCCGAACGAGCTTTTCTGCCGGCTGAGCAACAAGCAGGTGACCGGCTTGAGCCCTGCCAACCTATCCGGCAGCAGAGTCATTGATTGGCCGGGTTCGGCCCAGTTCGCCTATAATCCTGCTGCCGACCCCGTCGATAGAAACAAGTCTCAGAGCAGTGACCTGAAATCTGCTTCCATCGGCCAGTCCGGCAGGAACCTGTTTCTGCAGTTGAACACGGTGGCGGTAGAGCGCTTGGTGACCTACGATGTCAGCATCTATCTGGTTCCAAAGAGTGGCGCCGCGCCGGTGCGGCGCTATAGCTTGAGGGTCAGTCCCGGCAAGAGCCGTCTCCACTGGCTGGACAGTCCACAGGGCTACGACACCGGGACAGCGCGGCTCTGGAACCATGGCAGCCGGATCGAGCTATCGCTTCCGGATGCCTTACAGGCGGGGGACCGGTACCTGATGCTCAGCACCGATACCTACTTCAGCAGGCTGGTGCTTGGCCGGGTGCCCTGGAACATCATGCAGTTGCAGCCGGTGAGTTGAAAAAGTGTCGATACGCGAGGAGTCAGGAGGGATGAATATGGGCAAGCCGTGGGATGGAAAGCAGTTTTGGATCTGGGATCTTGACCAGTGCTCCGGGGGAGATGTGGGAGCGATTGTTGCCACAGCCCGCAGCACAGGTTTGTCTGGCCTGATCGTCAAGGCCTGGGACGGCTCCAACTACTGGAGCCAGATCGAAAAAGTTGTGGAGCCGGCCCGGAAGGCGGGGCTGGTGGTGGGCGCCTGGGGCTACAGCTATGGACAGAATATTCAGGGAGAGGCCGGGGCCATGCAGCGGGTGGTTGCCGCCGGCCCCGACTGACTGGTGATCGACGCTGAGATCGAGTATGAGAGCGCCACCGGGAGGACGGCGGCAACCGCTCTGTTTGATGCCCTGGGGGCAGCCTCGTTTTCCAGCGTCCTGCTGGCATACACCACCTTCGCTCTGCCGGAGTATCACCCGCAGTTTCCCTACGATCTCTTCTCCAGGCACTGCCAGGTGGCCCTGCCCCAGGTCTACTGGGGTGACATGGGCATGGCGCCGGACGCTGCCCTGCAGCGCTGCCTGTCGACTCATGCCGGTTATGGACTGCCTGTAGCCCCGGTGGGGCAGAGCTACGGGGCGGTAACCCCGGCGGAGATCCTGACCTTCGGGAATATCGCCGAGTCGTCACAGGTGCCGGGGATCAGCTTCTGGAGCTGGCAGCACGCCACGGGCGCCATGTGCGAGGCGATCAGGAAGGTCTCTCTGGAAGGCCGGGATACCCATGCCAGTGATTGGGCCAAAGCAGCTTGGGACAAGGCGGTTAACAAAGGGGTCTTAGACGGGACCCAGCCACAGGGCACAGTGACCCGGGAGATGCTGGCAGTAGTCCTGGATAGACTCAAACTGCTCTAGCCCGTCCCTGTTATCGATCAGCGCCTCGCCCGGTATGGCTTTCTGTCGTAGCTTTCATAGTAGATGGAGTGGTATTCGAATGTGGGGAAGATAAAAAAGCACTCATCGTTAATATTGCCGCTGTGCCTGGCGCTGGTCATGGTTGCCGGTTGCCGGCCGTCTGGCCGGGAGGGTTCCCAGCCGGCGGTTTCAGGAAACGTTTACTCACAGCAGCAGCCACCTTCAGTGCAGCAAGGCAGCGGCAGTTCCGGGCAGTATGCAGCCGGCAGCAGCCGGAAAAAGATCGCGCCGTACCGGATTATGGGTGTCTCCAACCGCCTGACCGCCAAAGAGCTGCGCAGCATGAACAGCTGGCGGGATGATATGGTCAGACTGGCCGCTCAAAACTCCGGAGAACTGTTCCTGAACGGGTCTCCGGAGCAACGGGCGGTCTGTCTGACTTTTGACGATGGTCCGGATGGTGTATTCACCCCGAAGGTGCTGGATGCCCTGGAGAAGTATGGTGTGCATGGCAGTTTCTTCTGTATCGGTCAAAATGTGCACAGGTTCCCCGGAGTCATACGGCGGATTGACCGGGATGGCAGTCTGGCGCTGAGCCATACGTGGGACCACGCCGACCTGAGCCGCCTCAGTGACCGGGCGATCAGGAACGAGATCACCCGGACCGGCGACGAGATCGCCGGCGTGATCGGGAAGCGCCCGGCCATCATGCGTCCGCCGTACGGAGCGGTCAACGGCCGGGTGATCGGCGACCTGCAAGGCGCTAACTACAAGATTGTCATCTGGTCGATCGACACCCTGGACTGGTCCCAAAAGGATAAGGAGAACATTGCCCGGAACGTGCTGGACAATGTCAGGCCCGGAGAGATCATTTTGATGCATTGCAACGCCGACCGGCAGGCCACGGTGGATGCCCTGCCGGAGGTGATCGCCGGGTTGCGGGCCCGGAGGTACAGCCTTTTGACCCTGTCCCAGATGCTCGGCATCCCTGCTTACCAGTGATCGCCGGCATAAAACCGCAGGGGATGGTCTCCTGGCCCGGGTGCTAAGATGACGAAATCTGTTTTTTTAGTGTGATTGTAGCCAACCTATGGCAGGAAAATGTAATAAAACAGCGAAATATACAGTTATCGCCTAACACCATCAAAGTTTATTGGCCATTTTCATGAGAGGAAAATGTTCTTGAACACCTTCGAAGCGATCCTATCTTTCAAGGAGATTCCTGCCGGTGGACATCAGTATGCCTGTGATCACTCTGCTCATTCAAGGTATTCCGGAGCAGATCGGCCTGATATTGTTACTCTTTGTCTTGTTTGGGATGAAGCTGGAGTGGATGAAGATCGTTCCATTGGGCACAGGGTTGGCGGTGGCGGCCTACCTGGTGAGGCTGTTGCCGCTGGTGCCGGGCGAATCGATGATTATCATGATCTTTTTGGACGCGGCCGTCCTCAGTCGTCTAATCAGGCAACACAGTTATGCGAGGGTTCTTTTTACCGTGGTGGCCGGGACGGCGATCATGGACATACTGGAAGCGCTTAGCATTAATATCAGCTTCCCGCTGCTGCACACCAACGCGGTCTTGGCCAAACAGCATCCCCTGATGTGGTCACTGCTCGGTCTGCCACATGTGATTGCCCTGTTCTTAATCGCCCTGGGAATTTATCGCTACCAGCATTTCAATAAAGCGACACTGACTAGTAAAGCATGATAGGCTGTGCCGGTGGATTTTCATTGCCGCCGGGGAGGACACGCGTGAAGCCGGACTGGCAGTCAAAGATCTACAACAGAACCATCGAGAGCATTACCGCCACTTACCTGATCAGCGTGCTGATCTGTATCTGGACATTTCTGGCCCTGGGAGTGCCCCGGAGTGCGTCATTCTCTCCGGTCATTGCCATCATCCTGGCCACTTCACTGTTTATCGCCTATGGGTCCGTGGTGGTTTTTTTCAATGAAACTCTAGAGAATTTCCGGTACCGCAGGCTACTGGATACGGCTTATATCATCCTGCTGCTGCTCCTGATCCTGGCCCTGGTCTTTTACACAGGCAATGCTGACAGCCCGGTACGCGTGCTGCTGCTGATTCCGGTGATCATCATGTCCGCTGCCCTGGACAAGAAGTGGGGCCTGGGCATTGCTTTGGCGATCGCCGTCTACTTGCTGGTCAGCAGCCTGCTCACCGATCGCAGCTATCCGAGCCTGCTTTTCCAATTGAACGGCATCTATGCCGGAGTGATCCTTCTTGTTGCCTGGCTGGTGGGGGGGTTTGCCGATGCGGAAAAGAGCGCCCGTTTGAGCCTGGCGGATCTCAACCAGGAATTGGAGCGGATGATCTCGGAGCGGACACGGGAGCTGGCCCTGGCGAACCGGAAGTTAGAGGGCAAGATCAGCGAGCGTTGGCAGGCAGAAATGCTGCTGCGGGAGAGCGAGGCCCGTTTCCGGTCCATATTTGAAAACGCCTCCGTAGGGGTGGCCATGCTTGATGGGGACTCTGTTTTTTTGATGGTTAACGATGCTTTCTGCAGTTTTTTGGGCTACCCGAGGGAGGAGATCCTGGGCGCCAGCCTGGAGCAGTTCATGCATCCGGAAGAGGTTGTTCCGAAAGCGGCCCCGCTCGGAAACGATTACCGCAGCTATGTGCTGGAACAGCGTTTTATACATAAAGACGGTGAGGTTGTCTGGGGCCGTTTGAATACTTCGGTGATCCGTGATCATCAGGGAGCGCCCCAGCATAAGATCGCCGTCTGCGAGGATGTCACCTCTTTAAAGACCAAGGAGAGCGAACTCAGCGCCCAGAATCGGATCTACGATGTGATGCACAGCGCCCTGCAGGAATTCTCCCAACCGGGGCAATACTTGAAAGAGGCGCCCGCCCTGGTCGATCTGCACTCCTCCCTGCAGCTGGGCGGTTATGAGGATGTTGTGGCCTCCCGGATCATTGAGGTGGCACGGGAGATCACTGGCGCTACCGCAGTGGAGTATTTTTCTTACGATGCGGATGAGCAGATCCTGAGCTTGACCAGCAGTGTCGGTATGCCGACCGAGATTTTCCAACAGGCCAAGGAGCTGCTCCAGTTTGCCCTGGACGAGGATCGGGGGATGGTCAACCTGGTAGCCCGGCAGCGCCGGTCATTGTACGTTCCTGAGACGTTGAGCGATCCCCTCTGGGTGAAGATGGAACCGGATATGCTATCTTGTTACATTGTGCCGCTCCATTACGGAGATATTCTGTTCGGCGCATACGTGCTCTTATCCGATCATGTCCATGGATTTACCCAGCAGCAGCGGAGTATGGCCGATACCATGGCCTTCTATATCTCCACCGCCATGGAAAATGCCCGCCTGTTCGGCGAGGTGCAGCAGGCCTTTGAAAGAATCAACAGCATACAGCAACAGCTCCTGCAGTCTCAGAAGATGGAGGCGGTCGGCCAGTTGGCCGGAGGTATCGCCCACGACCTGAACAACCAGTTAACGGTGATTCAGGCGAGCGTTGACCTGAGTCTGAAGAACGCCCCCGAAGACAGCCCTTATAATAAAGCCTTCAGAAGGATCCGGCAGGCCTCGGAGAGGTCGGCCAACCTGATCAGGCAACTGCTGCTGTTCGGGCGCAAGCATCCCCAGTTCAAGGTGCTGATTGATCTTAACCAGAACATCAGCGAGCTTAAGGAGATGTTGGAGCGCCTGATCGGGGAGGACGTGGCCGTGCATCTGGTCCTGGCGCAGGATCTCTGGGCGGTACGGGCCGACGCTACCAACATCGACCAGGTGATCCTCAACCTGGCCATCAATGCCCGGGATGCCATGCCCCACGGCGGGGCGATCACCATCAGAACCGGAAATGTGGAGATCGACAAAGGTACCTCCTCCGAATGTCCCGACGCAACCGGCAAATTTGTCTGCCTATCGGTAAGCGATACCGGCACGGGCATCGACCAACAGTATCTGCCGCACATCTTCGAGCCTTTCTTCACTACTAAGGAACCGGGCAAGGGAACCGGGCTGGGGCTATCGGTGGCCTATGGGATTGTAGACGCCCACAGGGGCTGGATCGAGGTAGAGAGCATTGCCGGCGCCGGCAGCGCTTTTAAGATCTATATTCCTGCGGAAGTCCTGCAGGATGAGCCGGAAGACCTGGATATCGGCTTGTTGACTGGCCCCGATTTTCTCCGGGGCAGCGGCGAGAGCGTCCTCCTGGTAGAGGACGATCCGGATGTGGCTGCCCTGACCATGAGCTTGCTGGCGGAGCACGGTTACGCTGTGCAGGCGTGCCGGTCGGTAGCCGAGGCCCTGAGGACCTTTCAACAGCCGGGCGCCAGTTGGAAACTGGTGCTGAGTGATGTGGTCCTACCGGACGACGGGGGGATCAACCTGATCCGCCAATTGCGCTTGAAGCAGCCAGATCTGGAGGCGATCCTGTTCAGCGGCTACGGCGACGAGCGGGCTAACCTGGACCAGATCCAACGGGACGGGTTGCGCTTCCTACCCAAGCCATATACAGCGGTCGACCTGCTGCATCTGGTTTGGGAGACGATAGATCACGGAAAAGCGTTCAGCGACGCTACTGCTCTCTGATGGCTGATGCGCTCAAGCATGTTTGCGTAAACGTGTAAACGCCACGGTTCTTGCGTTTACGGAAGGCGGAAGTTGCACTGGCGGAGGAAGGCGGCCGTTGCCGTGTTGTTGTATTTATGCGGCGTAGGGCAGGGCATGCTATAGTTGAATGAACGAGAGCTTTAAATTGCATATTACCAGGAGGTGCTGTGATGGCCGATGCCGCAAACGAAGCCCGATATGAGAAGGCTACTTTTGCCGGAGGCTGTTTCTGGTGCATAGAATCGGCCTTCGATAACCAGGACGGCGTGATCGGGGTG
>JAHFCR010000158.1 GCA_023249405.1 Peptococcaceae bacterium
GCCTTTCTTCTGATCCCAACGCTGGGCACTATAGAAACCTATGCCATCGCCATCGCGGTCAATTTGACCGTGGGGCTAGCCGCCTGGAAGCTGTCCGCAGGCGCTGAGGAAGCCGCGCCCCTGCCCGCCCAGGCCTCCAGCCAGGGCCAAAACGCCCAGAGACGTGTTCCCTGGCTGGCCTTTGGCTCTGGCTTCAGCGCGTTTTTGCTGGAAGTGGTCTGGGTCAGGTCCCTGGTCCTGGTCCTGGGCTCTTCGAGCTATGCCTTCAGCGTGATGCTCAGTTCCATGCTGCTGGGTATCGCCCTGGGAGCCTGGATCTTCCAGATCCTGCAGACTAGGATCCACCACACCCGGGCCTGGCTGGCCTGGACCTCCCTGGCCCTAAGCGCCATGGTCCTGGCGTCGTTCGCGCTGATGGACTGCCTTCCTGACATTTACATGAAAGCCATTGAGCGCCTGGGGCACTCGTTCCAGACATTCCAGGCCGTCGGCTTTTCCATGAGTTTTTTCACGCTGCTGCTGGTCACCCTGCCCCAGGGCTTTCTCTTTCCCCTGCTGCTGTCGCTCTACGGCAAAAGCGACGCGCTGGGACAAAGCCAGGTGGGAAACACCTATTTTTGGAACACCCTTGGCGCCCTGATTGGTTCCTTGGGCGCCGGTTTGCTGCTGATACCGATAGCAGGTTTTCGGGCGGTCTATCTTCTGGCCGCCTTTTGCAGCGGAATCATGGGCCTGTGGCTGCTGACGGGATTATTTCCCAGCCGTGGGAAAAAAGCCCTTTTCACAGGTTTATTCCTGGCGGCCAGCCTGCTTATTCTGATCTTCTACGACCCCTGGCAGCGCCAAATCATGTCCATAGGAATCTATGAAAACGGATTCAAATTCCTGGACAAAAAAAGGCCTCAGGAATCCCTGATGCAGTACTTCTCAAAAACCGGAGATTCCCTGGTTTATTACGCCGAAGGCAAAGAATCCGTGGTCTCAGTCAGGCGCCTGGCAGACGGATCCGTGGTCCTGGCAAACAACGGAAAAAATGACGCCAGTGACAGTGGGGACATCAGCACCCAGAAATTGGTGGCGCATATCCCCTTCGCCTATGCCCCCGCCGCCAAACGAGTCTATGTCATCGGCTGGGGTTCGGGCTCGACCGCCGGCTCGGCCTCGCTGCATCCCTTGACCGAGTTGGATTGCGTGGAAATCGAGCCGAAAGTTTTTGAGGCAGGCCCATGGTTTCGCGATGTCAATTTCGAGGTGTGGAAAGATCCGCGCTTTAAACTAAAATTTAACGACGCCCGCAACGACCTTCTGGCTTCCAAAAAACGCTATGACCTGATCCTTTCCGAACCCCCCAATCCCTGGATATCGGGTGTTTCAAATCTCTTCACCAGGGAATTCTACGAGCTGGCCAAAAGCAGGCTGGCCGAAAATGGCGTGTTTGGGCAATGGTTTCCCTACTATGGCATGAGCCTGGCGGACATCCAGCTGCAGCTGAGGACCTTTTGCCAGGCCTTTCCACAGGCCCAGGTATGGATCCTGGCGGATTCCAGAAAACACCTCTACCTGTCCGGCGACTTGATACTGATTGGATCGGTCCAGGACATCAAACTGGATTATTCGGAGATCCAAAAATTATTTAAGAACGCCGCTCTGGCCCAGGATCTCGCGAAAATAGGTATCCAGGATCCGTGGATGCTCCTTTCCCTTCAGTTGTTGAACCATCAGGAGATGCTGGCCTTCGCCGGAGAGGGCCCCCTCAACACGGACAGCTTTCCAAGACTTGAATTTTCCGCGCCCCGCTCGCATTTCCGGGCGGGACCCGACAGCGCGCTCAGCAACCAGAAGATCTTTTCAGGACTGTCCAGCCACAAAACAGGCCTGTACCCTGACCTGCTTCATTCGCCCTTCGACCGGCCGGACCTGAAAAAGCAGGATCGGATCCAGATGCTGACCAAATTGGCGCAGGGATATTCGGATCATTGCCTGTTTGAACAAAGCCTGAGGGTTTTGGATGAAATGAAATCCTTGGGAGCGCCGAGCGCCGCCGCCACCTACTATCGGGGCGTGGGCCTATACTTTTCCGGCAGGGACCGCGATGGCGGGATCAAGGAATTGGAAACGGCCATAAAATTGGATCCCAACGAAAAAAAATTCTACAACTCATTGTGCCTGGTCTATCTGCAATTGTAAAAATTTGACGAGGCATTTGAGGTGTTTACCCGGGCCGCGAAAAAATGGCCCGATGACAGCACCTTCAGTTTTGGGCGGGCCGTGGCCAGGTATCAGGCGGGAAATTATCTGGAAGCCAAGAGCCTGCTGGAAAACGTCTTAAGCAAATTTCCGGCGCATTCAGGCGCCAGATCCATGCTGGCCGGCATGGTTGCCGACCATTTGATCCCCGGTTCGCGCTAGCAGACTTAAGCCTGGCCCTTGCCGGTCTTTTCCCTGGAAAGCAAACCCACAAAGGCGTCCAGCAGGCTGCCCC
>JAHFCR010000035.1:0-24807 GCA_023249405.1 Peptococcaceae bacterium
GAGATTTTTGACATCAGCGCTTCCGGTCTGGTCCAGTACTTCTCGGGGCAGTTGTTGATAACCTCAAACATATCTAGCAGGAACTTGTAATATATTGTCGAAGTACCCATTAAAACCATAATGGGGACTTGAATTATCGACGTGTTTAGGCAATTCGCTGGAGTATTGAACTGCTATTTAAAGAACTGAAGCGTATCTATCAGCTTGATGTGAACGGGGCGGCCGATGTTATGGAATCGCTGGTGCTGGCGGCCATGATCACCCTGGCCGTCAGTCACCGTATCCTTAATCATATGCGAAATATGGCGACGGAAAAAGGCGCCTGGTTTGCCTCTCTGCGCTGGGCCGATGTCTTTTGTGGCGCCGCAATCATTTTGATGGTAGACATGCTCTAATCCATTGGAGTCGAGGAAGATCCATTGATGCTCTACATTTCTTCATGGGTGAGGGAGTGGATCCCAACGTCAACAGAAAACGTCTGTTATCGCCCTGGGTACAGTCGGTCAATTCCCGGTCAAATAATGATAGTAGTTAACATAAATGGTAAACAGATTACCATATATGCCTTCTTTAAGCCTCTTGGCATGTTGTTGCCTGGTTTATATGGCCAATTTTCGGGCTAAGCTTTTTATATACTTTAAAATAAACCCATACGGCATTTAACAGCATCAATGCACTGGCAATAAATAATAGATATCTGAAGCCCAAAAAGGCTGCCACTTCTCCGCCGAAAACACAACCCCCAAAAACTCCTAAGTACCCTGCCGGCATGCTAATGCCAAAAACTCTGCCTGTAAGAGAATCTGGCGTGATTATCTTGATCAGGGCATTAATAGCAGGCATCAACCCTGCCGTTGCCAATCCCAATAGAAAGCGCAGCCCCATTAACTGCCAGGGGGTTTTTACAAAAGCTTGTGGTATATACATTAGACCTGACACTGCCAGTGCGACTAACATAACTTTCTGCGCTCCAATTTTATCAGAAAGTTTTCCCAGCCTCGGAGCGGCAATTATGCTTGCCAGTCCTGTTGCTGAGAATGCCATTCCGGCCAATAGGGCAACGTTGCTGGCATTATGTGATAGCTGGATAACATAAACTGTGATGATCGGCTCTATGGAATATAATGCCAGAGTTAATATAAAATAGGTCACCATCAATATAATAGTTAAACTTTTTTCAGGAATACTGTTCCAGATTTCCTTAACACCAAGCACCTGTTTGTCTTGACGGGTAAAAGATTCCTGTACAAACAAAACGGTTGCAATAAATGCTAACAGCATTAGCGCACCTGTTATATAGAAAACATTTTGTAAACCAAGGTACTCTTCTATACAACCGCCAATCATTGGCCCCAGCAAAGAGCCTGCGATGTTCGATGTTGACAGTGTGCCTAAGGCCCATCCGGCGTGTTCCTTGTCCGTCTGGGTTGCAATCAATGTAATGCAGGCTGTGCCATAACCCGAGACCGCACCCTGCAATACTCTTAATCCGATCAGTTCATAGACATTACGTGTAAAACCCATGCTGCATATAAGTATTGCCATACCAAGGCTCGCCCGCAAAAGCATTGGTTTTCGTCCGTATTTGTCAGCAGCCTGCCCCCAGATAGGTGAGGCGATAGCTGATACTATATAGGTGACACCAAAAGCAAGCCCTGAAATTTGATCAATTAAAGCTGTATTGTGAACACCGAGGCTCCTTATAAAAAGCGGCAATACTGGCGCAATCTGGCTCATTCCGATAGCATATACAAACAATTCAAACCAGCAAACGATTAAATTTCTTTTCCAAACCGGCATGAGGATAAACCTTCCTTCGCCATATCTCAATTTTGTAGGGCCGGTGCCCAGCGCAGCAAAATCCCGCTTCTGCTACAACAAGGCGCCAGCCCACTCATCGACGGTCAAAACATCCGCCTGGCGGGAAAAAACTTCTCAACCTAATCTCAGTGAGAACTCGCATCCACAAATTCAGCAAGGTATTCTGGTTTTCTCGCGGCACATCAGTCGGGCTCTATGTCTTCAAACAGCATCCGATAGGTTATTGCCCAAAGACACGAGAGTTGCCTGCGATGAGTTTTAGCATACTCACTTCCTGCCTGGTCATGATAATGGATGGAACGTTCAATCCATTATGATAGCAAGATTACGGCTAAACAAGAGGTATGTCAATTAAAATGTTTGACTACCTTGCAATATAGGACTATAATATGGAGCAATCATTCCAAGGGGGGCAGAACTCATGGGCAAAAAAGCAGCTATATTCGGCGCGACTCTATCTTTAATTGCCGAAGAAGGGTTGCATGCCGTAACGCTTGCTAAAATTCTCGACAGGGCGGATGTTGGCTCCGGAACATTATATAATTATTTTTCCAGCAAAGATGCTTTGCTGTATGAAATGTATTTAAAACTGACCGAAAAAATGGCAAATTATATCTTATCTGATTATGATGATTCAGTAGGCGTCAGGCTCAGGTTTAATCAATTATTGACTCGTTTTATGGAGTATATGATCCAGAATTTTGACGAACAAATTTTTATTGAACAATATTCTTACATCCTTCGTAAATCAAAACCGGATGATTCCGTATTTAACAATCCTTTTAGAACGGCAACGGCACAGATATATACGGAAGGACAAAAACAAAAGGTTATTTTGAATCTGGATATTCCTATTCTCAATCAAATAGCAGGTGGAATTATCATATCGATCGTCAAAGGGTATAAAAGCAATAAATATGAATTAGATGAATTGACAAAGCAAAAAATACTTGATATCTGTTGGAACTCGATTAGAGCATAAAACTAATAGCTTACGGATAACGATGAAGAGCAGTAATACATGCAAATGGCGGCTTCAACTTCCATTATCCATAAAAAGGAATGCGCGTGTGCGTAAAAAATAAACGTTAGAATAATTATTACAAATATTAGAATGCCTAGCACCCAGGGTAGAGGGTCAAGGAGAATAAATGAGTGCGGAAATGAGACTTAAGTGGTTTGGCCAGTCTTGCTTCATGATTACTTCCGAAAGCGGAGTTACAATAATTACCGATCCCTTCGGTAAACTGCCTTACCGCCTTCCAGCCACGAAGCCCGACATCGTTACGGTAAGCCATGAACACGGCGATCACAATAATATAAAGGCATTGAAAGGTCATTTTTTGACGTTCAATAAACCGGTAGAAACAGAAGTGAAGGGCATAAAAATAAGAGGGCTAGAAACCTTCCATGACAATGCCGGCGGTAAAAAGAGAGGCAAAAACATCGTCTTCATTATAACCGTTGACGAAATATCCATCTGTCATCTAGGTGATCTCGGCCACGTTCTCACAGAGGATCAAATCCGTGAAATAGGCAGAGTGGACATACTTCTATTGCCGGTTGGAGGAAGAGTTACCATAGGAGCAGACGAAGCTGCAACTGTTAAGACGCAGCTTCAGCCGGTAATCACGGTTCCGATGCATTACCGCACGAAAGCCTTGGGCCCCTTTGGACTGATTTTAGGTAGTGTCAACGATTTCCTGAAACTAACCACCGATGCAAAAATGGAGTTGGACGAGATCTCAGTAAACAAAGAAAATCTACTCCATAACAATGGCGTTATTACGCTAGCATATCAAAAATAATTTTCTGCCGTTACCTGCGCCATATTTAAAGTCACAGCAATTGAAAATCGTTTTTAGACGGCCGTTATCTTATTTGGACGAGCAGTTACCATATCTGTCAATTGCTAGCACCTTAAGAACGCATATATATTCATTTTGCCCATCTTCTATAAAAAATCAAATACAACTGTCAGGGGCTTCGATTTTTACCAGATACCTGCCCGGCGCCTGGACCTAGCGGCAGTCGAACCGGCTGGTGATCGGCATGCGGCGGTCCTTGCCGAAGGCGCGGTGGGTGATCTTGACTCCGGGCGGCGCCTGGCGGCGCTTGTACTCGTTGCGGTCGACCATGCGGATTACCCGGGCGACCACTGCCGGGTCGAAGCCGCGGTCGACGATCTCCTGCAGGCTGCGGTCCTCCTCCACGTAAGCCTCGATGATCTGGTCGAGGATGGCGTAGGGAGGCAGGTCGTCCTCGTCCCGCTGGTCCGGCCGCAGTTCGGCGGTGGGGGCCTTATCGAAGACCCGCTGGGGGATCACCAGGCGGCCGGCCAGACGGTTGCGGTAGCGGCAGAGCCGGTAGACCAGGGTTTTGGGGATGTCCTTGAGCACCGCAAAGCCCCCTGCCATGTCCCCGTAGAGGGTGGCATAGCCGACGCTCAGCTCGCTCTTGTTGCCGGTGGTGAGCACCAGCCCGCCATACTGGTTGGTCAAGGCCATCAGGACGTTGCCCCGGATGCGGGCCTGGATGTTCTGTGTTGTCAGGTCGCCGGGCCGCCCCTCGCAGGACGGGGCGATGGCGCCCAGATAGGCCTCGTATAGCGGGGCGATCGGTACGGTCAGGGTCTTGATCCCCAGGTTGGCTGCCAACTCCTCCGCATCCTCGATGCTGTCCCGGGAGGTGTAGGGTGATGGCAGTAATACACCGTTGACCCGGTCGGCGCCCAGGGCGTCGGCGGCTAAGGCGGCGGTCAGGGAGGAGTCGATGCCGCCGCTCAGGCCGATAAAGGTTCGGTCGAAGCCGTTCTTGTTTACATAATCACGGACGCCCAGGACCACTGCGGCATAGACTTCCGATTCCTCATCCATCCCATCAACCGGTTGGATCGGCATCTCCCTGGTTGGCAGCGGCGGGTAGGCCCTGCCCGCGCCCCCGCCGGCAAAAAGCGTGTGTCCAGTGGGCGCTTGTCCTGAAGCGCATGGCAGGTCAACCCGGTGTACCTGGCCCGGCAGTTCGGGGGCGATCAGTTCCCGGTGGCGGATGTCATGAAGCCTGCTGCGCAGCATATGTTCGGTTTCCAGGTCAACCAGCAAGAGATCCTCTTCAAAAGCTGCCGCCCGTCCGAGCAGTACGCCCTGCTCATTGTAGACGGTGCTGCTGCCGTCGAAGACCAGTTCATCCTGGCCACCCACCAGGTTGGCGTAGGCGATATGGGTCACGTTGTCCGAGGCCCTCACAGAGAGCATCTTCTCGCGGAACTGTTGCTTGCCCTTATGGTAGGGCGAGGCGCTCAGGTTGAGGATCACCTGGGCTCCCCCCTCCCGTGCTTCCAGCACCGCAGGGCCTACCGGGTGCCAGATATCCTCACAGATGGTTACGCCCACATTAACGCCGGCACAGTTGAACACCAGGCCGCCGGCGCCGCTCTTGAAATAGCGCTTCTCGTCGAACACTCCGTAATTGGGCAGGTAGACCTTGTGGTAGACGGCAGCAAGAGCGCCGCCGTGGATCACCGCGGCGGCATCATAGGTCTCGCCGTCTCTGAGGTCGACAAACCCCACCACAGCAGCGATATGCAGTTCTCTCGTCAACTCTGCCAGAGACTGCAGACAGCGCAGGTTGGCTTCAATGAAGCTCGGCTTTAACAGCAGGTCTTCCGGCGGGTAGCCGGTGATAGTAAGCTCCGGAAAGCAGACCAGGTCCGCCCCTGCCACCTCCGACTTACTGATGCAGTTGCTGATTTTGGCGGTGTTCCCCTTGAAGTCGCCCACTGTGGTGTTTATCTGAGCGATGGCTAGGCGCACGGGTCATTCCCCTTTGGTTGCAGTAGTCAGAAGTCAGAAGAAAAGTCCACACCCTATCATCATATCTCGGGTGAACTACGGGCAAGCAGAATTTTGGATTATGAACGCCCCTGAATAATAACAAATATTCCCGGTATTCGATATAGTATCCTTTAAATCCTTTAAAAAAGTGGGACAGGAGATGGTTTCTCTTGTCCCACTTGGAAATACCGGATACTGCTGAATACTGATTGCTGTCTCCTGACTGCTGAATCCTACAGGTCGAAGTAGAGGTGATACTCGTACGGGTGCGGGCGCAGCCTGATGGGGTCGATCTCATGCTCCCGCTTGTAGCGGATCCAGACGTCCAGCAGGTCTTCGGTAAACACTCCGCCCTCCAGCAGGAAGTCGTGGTCGGCCTCCAGGGCATCCAGCGCTTCTTCGAATGTTGCCGGCACCTGCTTGATCTTGGCCGCCTCTTCCGCGGGCAGTTCGTAAATGTTCTTGTCGACCGGGTCGCCCGGATCGAGATTGTTCTTGATGCCGTCCAGTCCGGCCATCAGAAGGGCGGCAAAGGACAGGTACGGGTTGCAGGTGCAGTCCGGCGGGCGGAACTCGATGCGCCTGGCCTTGGGGCTGTTGGAGTATGTCGGGATGCGGATGGCGGCGCTGCGGTTGCGCTGGGAATAGACCAGGTTGACCGGGGCCTCGAATCCGGGCACCAACCGCTTGTAGGAGTTGGTGGTCGGGGCGCAGAAAGCCAGCAGGGCCGGGGCGTGCTTCAGCAAGCCGGCGGCGTAATTCTTGGCAGTCTTGCTCAGCAGGGCATAGCCGTTGGCGTCGAAGAACAGGTTGGTGCCGTCCTTCCACAGGGACTGGTGGGTGTGCATGCCGGAACCGTTGTCCTGAAACAGTGGCTTGGGCATGAAGGTGACCACCTTGTTGTGGCGCCGGGCAACGTTCTTGATAATGTACTTATAGAGCAGGCACCGGTCAGCCATCACGGTCAGGGTATCGAACTTCATGTCGATCTCCGCCTGGCCGCCGCTGGCCACCTCGTGGTGGTGGGTCTCGATGCCGATGCCGGCATCGATCAGGTTCATCACCATCTCGGTGCGCAGGTCCTGCTGGGAGTCATGGGGCGGCACCGGGAAGTAGCCTTCCTTGTAGCGGGGCTTGTAGCCCAGATTCGGCCCCTCGTCGCGTCCGGTGTTCCACTCGCCCTCGACGGAGTCGATGAAGTAGTAGCCGAAGTTGACGCTCTGGTCGAAGCGGATGTCGTCAAAGATGAAGAACTCCATCTCCGGTCCCCAGTAGCTGGTATCGGCGATGCCGGTTTTTTTCAGGTATGCCTCTGCCTTCTTGGCCACATACCGGGGGTCGCGGGAGTAGGGATCATGGGTGATCGGGTCGGAGATCTCACAGATCATGGACAGGGTCGGAGCCTTACAGATCGGGTCGAGCAGGGCGGTATTCGGGTCTGGGATCAACAGCATGTCGCTCTCGTGGATCTCCTGGAAGCCGCGGATGCTGGAGCCGTCGAAGCCGATCCCCTCGGTGAAGATCTCTGTAGACAGTTCGCTGATCGGAATGGTAAAGTGCTGCCACAGTCCCGGCAGGTCGTTGAACTTCAAGTCGACCATGGCAATTCCCTTTTGCTTGGCAAATGCCAGTACCTCTTCAGGTGTCATCCTGATTCCTCCTTAATCATTTTTCCTCTCCTGTTAGCTTGCCCTGGGTTCGAGAAAATAAAGCAATAAACTGCTAGCGGATTGCCGGTTTCACCTCCTGCTTGCCCGGGGTGGCTCCCTAAAAAAATGAAAAAAAACCCCTCCTTTTCAAAGAAGGGCTCCATTACCCGCTCGAAAGATGTTGGACGCCATTGCCCACGGTTATATAGCTGCAGGTTTCAATTGCACGATTTTATTATATCTGCTGGGTGCTGATTGTCAACGCAAAAACCGCAGGCACGGATCGAGTATAATGTATACTTTCTCTTTGGCTGTGTTGCAGGCAGCTTCTGGTTTCAAGAGGCTACAGGTTAGCAGGTGATGGAATCGGCCTCTGTGCTTACGGCGCATCTTGCCTCCACCCGGCATGACCGCGGTCCAGCCCCCTGTGCCCGGCAAGCAAGACGCATGAGGGATTTGCTAGACCTTTCATCAATGCATTCCATTTCATAAAGACTGTCTAAAAGTACAGTCGATTTGCAGCATGAGACTGTACTATTTTCGCGCCTTGCACTGTTCTCCGGTACAGTGATGAGATGCGGAGGATTTGCTAGAGTATGGATGAGACATGCAATTGGTTTTTAACGTATGGAAGTTAGTGAGGTGAAGCTATGAAATAAGAAAAAAACAAAACAGATGCCGTTGAAAATTCTTAAATTTGCCGAGGTGGTGCTATGTAATAATATGCCGGATTAATTATTACAGAAAAGAAAGCAACAATCGGTTTTAAAAAGCAGGTAAACTAAAATATAATTTAAAGGAGGTAATATTATGTCCAGTTATGTTTTAAACGTGCTGTTTGATTCGAATGATCTGCAGGAACTGCGTGCGGTCAAGGAGAAAGTAACGCTTATCAAGTCCACCTCTTCCGGCGGCAAGGTGGCGTGGGTGGCCTTCGATCCCTTCCAGCAAAACGAGGTATCGTGGAACGAGAGTTATTACGTCTATGCGTCGACGTCTGAAATTCAGTCCGGGGCCCTGATCAAGAAGGTCTCCTTCAAACTGGCGAACTCGGGAGAATCCTACTCATTCAAGAATTCCGTTTTCGAGAACGGCGTTCCGGGCGGGGCGGCAATCGACAGCTACAAGGTGGCCAACGCCAATGATCCCCCGGCGTCTCTAATCTTCGGCCTGGCCCAGGACGTCAAGGTCAACAACAAGAAATACAACGTCAATCCCATCAATGCCGACCCGGTTCTTTATAGTCACAGCGATGAGATCACGCCTATCGAGAGGGTCACCATTTTTATGGAGCGGAAGATCGCCACTTCCATGGTCCTGTCCGACATCAAGGGGACGTCCCTGGAAGTAGACTTGACAGGAACTCCGGAAGCAACTGTCAAGTTCAACAAGCTGAAGGGCGGATTCGATCTGGTGTAATCTCTATCTGGGAGTGGGGGCTGCAATCCTGTAACAAGAAGAGCGGCCTCCATAAACCCCGCTTTTAATATACTTAAGGAGGCGATCATCTCAATGGGTATTGAAAAACTAACCCGGGGTGGATACAGGTTGGCCGCTGATTGCGATCCATTCCCGTGCGATCCGTCGGCTTGCTATCCTGACATAGAGTGCAACCCGGTCAATCCGTGCCGGCCTGTTCCGCCATGCGACCCCGACAATAAGTCATGTGACCCCGAATGTAGCCCCAGCATTCCGCCATGCGACCCGAATAATCCAACAACAGGCCTATAATTTTGATGACGCTTTGAGGAGGTGAATGATAGTGAATATAGAGAAAATGACTAAATCTCTATCTACCAAACCCATCATCGGATGCGATCCTGATCTGTCCCCTATTCCTAGCTGCGATCCCACCAATCCAACATGTTCCCCGGATTTGATCATCGGATGCGATCCTGATCTGTCCCCTCTTCCTAGCTGCGATCCCACCAATCCAATATGCTCCCCGGATTTGATCCCGATTTGTCAACCTGTATCGCCGATTCCGGTTGACGCTTAGAATCGCTTGACAACCGGGAAGTGAAGAACCGGAGGCAGAGAAAAGTGTGAGTTACTGCGGGACCCGATTCTGATGTTTCTTCCAGGCCTGCTGAGAAAATGCGGTTGTTGGGGCATTTAACCAGCAGGCCTCTTTTTAGCTGAACTTCGAAAAATTGAGGCGAGGTGAACTTAACGTGCCGGAGAAAAAGCAACTCCTCCGCATCGGCGCCGAAATATACCTGGCGCAGGGAGATAAAAAGCATTGCCTGTACAATCTGAACAATGGCACACTGTACAGCATAACCGATGATGTCGTCGAGGTGATCAGGCGGTTGCGCCAACCAGAAACGTCCATCGCTGATTTAAATACAGAGGAAAAGGGGATCGCAGAAGCGCTGCTGGCCGAAAATATCATGCTGGCGCCTGCGCCGCCAGTTGAACAAGGCAGCAAGCTGACGGAAGAAACGAGCAAGGCCGTCGTCATCGAATTTGCCTGGCTGGAGGTCACAGACCGCTGCAATCTGGCCTGTATTCACTGTTACAACGGCTCGGCAAGAGAGAGCGGTAAGGAAATGTCTTTTGAACATTTTCAGTTTGCTGTTGGCGAGTTAAAGAACATTGGGGTGGACAAGATCCAGCTTATCGGCGGTGAACCATTGCTGCACAAGGATCTCCGGCGGATGATCAGCTATTGCCGCGACCGGTTTTCTTTTCTAGAGGTATTTACGAACGGAACGCTGATCGATGAGCAGTGGGGGGATATTTTTAAGGAATATGCCGTCAATGTGGCGGTTTCCGTGTATTCCTACGACCCGGCCAACCATGAAAAAGTGACCAGATCGGCAGGTTCCCACGCTAAAACGGAAAGGGGCCTAATGTTGCTCAAGGAACGGGGAGTGCCCTTCCGCACTGCTTGCATCCGCATGGCGGGGATAGAGATCGGCCGGCGCAACACTGCATTGTACGACCTGTCCTGCAGGCAGAGCGCGGTGAGGCTGAGCGGCAGGGCATCCCTGAAACTGCTGGACAGAGAACTGATTCAAAAAAAGCTGATCACTAAAAAGACATTTTCCAGCCCGGTCAACGAACAGTTTTTCAAGACCATGGCCGGGCTGAACAATTGTTTTTCCAGGAGACTGTATATTGCAGCTGATTTGGATGTGTATCCCTGCGTCATGGAGCGCAGGCTGAAGCACGGCAACCTGAGGGATGCCGGCCTGGCGACGCTTTTAAAGCGGGAGATCATGACGCTGGGCAAGGACGAAATCGAGGTCTGCTGCGACTGCGAATTTCGCTACGCCTGCTTTGATTGCCGGCCGGATTCTCTGAGAAAAGGGATCTATGATCGGCCGTGGTACTGCACGTACAACCCATATGCTGGCGAGTGGGCACCGGATGGCACACTGGCCGGGGACAAATAGCCCCCGGTATGGCTGCTGAGATTGGATCTTGTGCAAAGTTTAATGCTGCGGCGGCTGTCCGGCGGGATGATCAGGGGCATTCCCCCGCCGGACAGCCGTAAATGCTCACGTCATGGCAACAGTCCTCTGCGCGCGGCATAGGCTATGGCCTGGTTTCGATTCTGAAAGTCCAGCTTGTTCATAATATTGCTCATATGATATTTGATCGTGCGCTCGCTCAGGAATAGCGTTGCTCCCACCTCTTTATACGAGAGCCCGCCGGCCACAAGCTTCAGGATTTCTATCTGCCTTGAAGTCAATTCTTCTTTTGGATCGTTGCCAGAGATCTTCTTGTGAACTTCTTGATCAGTAAACGCTTCTATCAGCTTACCTGCGAGAACCGGCGACAGCGGCGCCTCCCCCTTGGATAATCCCTCGAGCATTTTGAAAAGCTCTCGGGAGTTCAGATTCTTGAGCAGATAACCGGATGCCCCGTACTTGACGGCTTCATATAGATGCTCTTCTTCAGCGGATACTGTCAGCATCACGATCTTGATCTGCGGCAGTTCCTTCTTGATCAGACGGGTGGCTTCCAGGCCATCACAGGTCGCCATGTAGATATCCATCAGGATGACGTCAGGACATAGGGCATGCGCCTTGGCCAGGGCCTCTCTGCCGTCCTGTACCGTGCCAACGACCTCGATGCCATAAGCGGTGAGAAGGTTTTCAAGCCCTTCAAGAAAAATGGGGTGATCATCAACCAGCATTACTTTCATCTTTTTAGCTGCTCCTTTCTATTGGAATCCTGATAGTCACGCGCGTTCCCCGGTTGGGCTTTGAATCTATGTGGAGGCTGCAACCTGCATCTTGTGCCCGTTCGGCCATAATCTTCAATCCGAATCTCTCCCTGCCCTTGTTTAAAGTAATACCGGTATCAAAACCGCACCCATCATCCTCTATAGTTACGCAGATGGTTTCTTTGCCGAGACTTTCGATTATGACCCGAACCTGCCTGGCGTTCGCATGCTTTCTAACATTATTGAGCGCTTCCTGGATGATTCGGGGCAGCTGAATGCGGACATCAGGTAAGATGTTTCTGTCGCTGACTCCCTCGGCGATCAGTTCCAGGGGTATATCGTAGTTTTGGCTGAAGTGCTTCAGATATTGCTCAAGTGCGGGGAGAAAGTCCTGCTCTAATGAGGCCGTTGTCTTCACGTTAAGTATATAATCTCTAATTTCCCTTTGTGCGTCCTGGGCAACGGCTATCAACCGCTTGAGATGCTTGTTTGCAGTGAGATTTTGTCCACTGGAAATAGCCTTGTGAATAGCCTGTGTCTGCACGCAAATAAAGCCAAGCACCTGGCTCAGGTCGTCATGAAGTTCGCGGGCAAGCCGCTCCCGTTCTTTGATCACTGCAAGAGATTGTTGCTTTTGAATCAGGAGCATCTGTGCCTGGCTGCGCTCGGTGATATCGTTGATTACCATGACTCGATCCAGGGAACGGGATCGTTTAGCTGTCAGTGGTGAGACATAAACTTCATAGTTTTTTTCTTGGCCTTTATTACCAGCAACAAATTCTCCGAATTGTCTCTCTTCCTTATAAAACCTTAAAAGATCAGGAAAATCCTTCAATGCGTCTGTTATTTTTTGCCCTAACACGCGTACCTCATTACACCCAAGAAAATACCCTGCTGTGGCATTGAGGGCGAAGACGCGGTCAAGATCATTAATGGCTACTATGGCAATATTTTTACTCTTATTCATATCGACTTCAGAAAGTTAGCATTGCATTAGATAGGTCCTCATTGCTAGGCTGATTATTAGAATATTCCAATGCATAACGCCCGCTGTTCTCTTCGATGAGATATTAAGCCCTTTTTACTGACGGTTGTTAACCTTCATAAACATTCAGGCAAATAATGGGGTATAAGCCATTAATGGGTTTTATAGATTAATTCTTGTTATAATAGCCATTTCCTGTCGTATTTTAAAATTTATCCGATATTATAGAAATGATGAGATACATTTTAATGTAGAAGAAAGCCATCAATGTTTAGGGATATGGGCTTTCAGCTTGCCGTGGAGCCATAAACATGTATTGCCAAGCACTTGATTAGCTGTGTCAAAAGAGTTTGGTGCGAAGCTTGAGTTGACCTGGGATGAGGAAAATAGACCAACTGGGTATGGCCAATCTCAAGGGCGCACAGAGCTGTAGCAACAGAAGAGAGGCCATCCGGAGATTTTATCTGGGATGGCCCATGTTAACAACGATTTAGGATATAAATAAGCATCTAAGAGGCTGGCTACACAACCGCCACATGATAGTCTCTGAGCCAGGTGTCCACCTGGATAAAATAGGCCAGGAGCTGCGGCCCGCGCATCAGTTGACTGAACCAGGCCGAATCGAAACCGCTGGCGGATGTCTGCACAACACGGCGCAGGGCGGCGGTATCCACGAAGGGCAGCAGCGGTGAATTTGGATTGTCGAGGATAGCGGCTACCTGTTGGCAGACTGCCCTCAGATAGGATGGATTGTGAGTCTTCGGATAGGGACTCTTGCGCCGCCCCAGGACGTCTTCCGGCAGCACCCCTTTCAAGGCGCGGCGCAGGATGCCCTTGGCGACGTTACCGTCGGTCTTGAAAGACCAGGGGATGTTCCAGACATACTCCGCCAGCCGGTGGTCGCAGAAAGGCACCCGCACCTCCAGCCCCACCGCCATGCTCATGCGGTCCTTGCGGTCGAGCAGGATCTGCATGAAGTGCCACATGTTCAGGTGGGTCATCTGGCGCATCAGGGCATTGAAGGGCTCCTCCCCCGGCAGTTCCGGCACGTCGGAGATTGCCTGCTGGAACCTGGCCGCCACATACTCCTCGGGACGCAGCCGGGCCGCCAGATCGGGCGACAGGAGCTGCGCCCGCTCTCTGATCATGCGGATCCAGGGAAAGGTGCCGGAGTGGACATCCTCGGGCCGGTGAAACCAGGGATAGCCGCCGAAGATCTCGTCCGCCGATTCCCCGGACACGGCCACCGTGGCCTGCTTCTTGATCTCCCGGCAGAACAGGTACAGGGAGGAATCGATGTCGGCCATGCCGGGCAGGTCGCGGGCATGCACCGCCTTCTTAAGCGCTTCTGCCAGCTCCGGGGTGTCGACCAGGATGGCCTGATGCTCGGTGCCGCAGTGCTCTGTTACTCGCTGTGCCCAGGGGGCGTCAGGGTCCGGTTCGAAGCGGTTGGCCTGGAAGTAACGCTGGTTGTCGACATAATCCACTGAAAAGGTGTGCAGTTGGCCCAGCCCGGCTCTCTGGTAGGCCCGGGCGGCAAAAGCGGTGATGGTGCTGGAATCCAGGCCGCCGGAGAGCAGCACGCAGACCGGCACGTCAGAGACCAGCTGGCGTTCCACCGTATCCTCCAGCAGGTAGCGGATCCGGGCCGCGGTGGTATCCAGATCATCCTGATGCGGCCGGCTCTCCAGTTTCCAATACTGCCGCAGGTGAACTCCGCTCCGGTTATAGACCAGGCTCCAGCCCGGCTTGACTTCTTTGATATCTTTGAACACGCCCTGACCGGGGGTGCGGGCGGGGCACATGACGAAAATCTCCGCCAGCCCCTGGTCGTCCAGTTCCGGCTTGACCAGGGGGTTAGCCAGGATCGCCTTGATCTCCGACCCAAAGATGAAGGCGCCGCCCTTGGCCGCATAAAAAAGCGGTTTCACTCCCAGGCGGTCGCGCCCCAGGAACAGGCTCTGTTTTGCCTCGTCCCAGATACCGAAGGCGAAAATCCCGTTAAAGCGCTGGACGCACTCCGGCCCCCACTCCAGGTAGGAGACTAGAAGCACTTCCGTATCCGAATAACCTTCGAATGTGTATCCCTTGGCTTGCAGTTCCTGCCGCAGTTCGTTGGTGTTGTACAGTTCGCCGTTATAGGTCAGGATACAACAGTGCCCGCCGCGCTGCTTGACCATTGGCTGCAGTCCTCCCTCGGGGTCAACTACGATCAGCCGCCGGTGCACCAGGGCTGCCGGGGAAGAGACCCACATCCCTTCAGCGTCGGGGCCGCGATCGGCGAGGGTCTTCTGCATCGCCTCCAATACCGGCCGCTCCCGGGCGAGGTCCCGTTCCCAATCAATCCAACCAGCAATTCCACACATCCGAATTGTCATCTCCTATTCTGAGCTTGTCATTCCAAAACCAGGGATCATTGTAAAAAGAAAGCGCCATATGACTATGCAAAAGTCAAAGGGCCGTTGTCGGAACCATGGCGTTATGGAACACAATATCTTATGCTCGCCCTTGGCTGCGAGTGTTTTTGTATCGGCGTCCGGAACAGGAATGCGGTAACCGTGTGAGTGCCGTCAGGGACCATTACTGCGTAGGGCATCGAGACTTTTTAGAAAAGACTGGGTCGTAAAAACTGCATGGCAAGGAAGCATGAAAATAATGTCGAAACATTAATAATGTTGTAGATCTGAATCTAGCAATTTTAGCGGCAAGCTAGGAGATACTATCGTGGCATCATTGGATAATCTGTGGATCATCATCAGCGCCTGTTTTGTTTTTTTCATGCAGGCAGGCTTCATATGCTACGAGGTGGGCTTTGTACAGGCCAAGAATGTGGTCAGCGTCGCGATCGAGAACATTCTGGCCTTTGTGATTGCCACCCTGGTCTTCTGCCTCTGGGGCTACGGGTTGATGTTCGGCCCGACCTTTCACGGGTTGTGGGGCAACTGGTTTGCCCTCCTTGGCAACCTGACCAGGGCCAACAACCTGTCTCTTTTTGCGCACCTTCTGTTTCAGCTCATGTTCGCAGGCACTGCCGTCACCATCTTTGCCGGAAGCATGTCCGAAAGAACCAAGTTAAACTCCCTGGTAGTGGCGGCCATCATCACGGCAGGCTTTATCTATCCGCTTTATGGGCATTGGGTTTGGGGCGGAAACTATTCAGCGCAGACGATGTGGCTGAAAGGGATGGGCTTTATAGACTTTGCCGGGGCGACGGTGGTGCATGCTACTGCCGGCTGGGTTGCTCTTGCCGGCATCATCGTGGTCGGAGCAAGGCGCGGGAGGTTCGACGCCAGCGGAAAGATCCAAAAACTCGGCCGTTCCAATATACCCTTTGCCACATTGGGCACTTTTATTTTATGGTTTGGCTGGTTCGGCTTTAACGGCGGCAGCGTGCTGAAATTTGACGAGAGCATCGGCCTGATCCTGATAAACACCAATCTGGCCGCCTCTGCAGGGGTAGTGGGGGCGATTCTGATCACCTGGCTGTTCACCAAGGATCGCAGCCTGATCATGGCGATTTTTTCCGGGGCGTTAGGAGGACTGGTGGCGATCACGGCAGGCTCTAACGTGTTGACGCCCCTTGATTCCTGTCTCGTGGGCCTGATCGCCGGTGCCGTGGTGGTGTTCTCGACTCTTTTTCTGGAGCGCCTGCGACTGGATGACGCCGTGGGCGTGGTGCCGATCCATGCCTTCGGAGGAGCGACGGGGACGATCTTGCTCGCCCTGCTCTCGCCAACCGGGTACCTGGTCCGGGGATCGAGACTGCTGCAATTGCAGATCCAGACGGCCGGCGTATTGACGAACTTTGCGTGGTCTTTTGGCATCGGCCTGATAGTGTTCTACGTTCTGAAGAAAACCGTAGGCCTGCGGGTCACTCCCGAGCAGGAAGAGCAGGGGCTGAATATTGTCGAGTATAACGATATCTACTCCTGGGTTGATTTTAGAAAAACGATGCGCTATGAAAACATGCTGTACGAACAGAATCAGATGCTGAAGAGGCAGTCGCGGCTGCTGATCGCCACGCAGGAACAGGAGCGGGTAAAATTGGGCCGGGATCTGCACGACGGCGTCGGGCAGTCCCTGGCTGCGGTCAAGCTGCAGCTGGGCATGCTGATCAATAAAGTAAAAGGCATCACGCGAGAGACGGCGCTGGAAAAGGAGATGAACAACACGCTCCATCTGGTGGAATCAGCCGTCGAGGAGATGCGCGGGGTGATCATGAATCTCCGGCCGGCATTTCTCAGGGAGCGAGGGCTGGAGGAGACTATCCGGAATCTGGCCGGCAATATAGAGCTGTCCATCGGGCTGTCAGTCGTTCTGCATGTCGAGGATCCGGTACCGGTGTGGAGCGAGGCGGTTGAGCTGAATATCTACCGGATCTTCCAGGAGTCTCTGGCTAATGTTATCAAGCATGCTTCTGCTGCGAGAGTCGAACTGCTTTTTCAAAAACAGCACTCGAATTGTTATATTTTTTCGATCATCGATGACGGCGTGGGGTTTTACCCGGATGCCGCTTCAGGAGGAATCGGGCTGCTATCGATGCGCGAGAGGGCTTCCCTGCTCAGCGGGAGGCTGGACATCAGAAGCAGCCCGGGGTCTGGCACGATAGTAATTCTGGAGGTGCCCATTGGACAAGATACGGATATTGATTGCTGATGATCACAAGATCCTCAGGGAATCCCTCGTCAATTATCTATCACAAAAAGACCGTATCGAAGTGGTCGGCGAGGCCTCAAACGGGCACGAAGCCTTGAAGGATGCACTCAGCCTGGCGCCGGACGTGGTGATTCTGGACATCTCGCTTCCTCTCTTGAACGGTCTGGATGTGGCCGCCCGCCTGAAGGACGAGGCGCCCGGCATCAAGGTGATCATCCTCACGATGCATAAAAACGAGGATTTCGTCAAACGCGCCTTTCAGAGCGGGGTAGCGGCCTACTTATTGAAAGAAAACGCCCTGGAAGAACTGCTCAAGGCGATCGAGACGGTGACGGATGGCGGTATTTATATATCGACCAAGATATCCTCGATCGTCGTGTCCGGATTTTTACACAACGCTAATGATCCCGGTAAGGTTTCCGTCGAACCGGTCTCGCCCCGCGAAAGAGAGATCCTGCAGCTGCTGGCCGAAGGCCACTCCAACAAGGACATCGCCGCTATCTTGCACCTGAGCCTGAAAACCATCGAGACCCACCGGTTCAACCTGATGCACAAGCTGGGCTTGCACAGCATCACCGACCTCGTTCTCTACGCAGTCCGCAACCATATCATTGAGGTCTGACGGCCGAGCGAATACGATATAAACGAGATTATAATCAGGTCTTTGCCGTATGTGCAGTTGACCGGCGCCGCCCTAAGCTAACAGTAGCATATAGCTCATAAGGAGGACGACGTTATGGTTAACAGCGGCGACACGGCATTCATGTTGATTTGCGCTGCCTTGGTCTGTTTGATGACTCCCGGTCTGGCATTCTTTTACGGCGGGCTGGTCAGGAGAAAAAACGTCCTGACCATCATGATGCAGAGCTTCATCTCTATGGGCATAGTGACGATCATCTGGTTCGTCATCGGTTTCAGCCTGGCTTTTGGCCCCGATGTGGCAGGGCTGATCGGGAGTGTCAAGTACGCCTTCCTCAATGGCGTGGGGCTTGTCCCCAGCCCGTCCTACGGTCCCACGATTCCTTTCGTCACCTTTTTCAGCTATCAACTGATGTTCGCTGTGATCACTCCGGCGCTGATCACTGGCGCCTTTGCCGACCGCGTTAATTTTAAAAGCTACCTGGTTTTTTTAACAGTATGGAGCTTGCTGGTCTATATTCCATTAGCCCATTGGCTCTGGGGCGGTGGGTTCCTTGCTAAAATGGGCGTGGTGGATTTTGCCGGTGGCATCGTCGTTCACGCCAGCGCCGGCATGGCCGCCCTGGCCTCAGTCTTTGCCGTTGGCAAGCGAATCGTCAGGCCCGGCGAGGATCTGGTTCCCCACGACATCACTTATGTAGCTCTGGGCACAGGTTTGCTGTGGTTTGGCTGGTTTGGCTTCAACAGCGGCAGTGCCCTGGCGGCCAATCAGGTAGCTGCGGTTGCCTTTGTGAACACCAATATCGCTGCCGCGGCGGCCATGGTTGCCTGGCTGGCCATCTCCTGGATGCGCGAGAAACGCCCGAGTTTTGTCGGGGCTTTGACGGGGGCTGTGGCCGGGCTGGCGACGATCACGCCGGCGGCCGGCTACGTACAGCCCTGGGCCGCCTTTGTGATCGGCCTGCTGGCGGCTATCGTCTGTTATGCTGCAATAACATTCAGGATCAGGTTCAAGTGGGACGATGCCCTCGATGTCTGGGGCGTGCACGGAGTGGGAGGCGTCCTGGGAACTGTCTGCGTGGGAATCTTCGCCAGCAGGGCAATCAACGGAATTAGCGGACTGTGGGAGGGCGATTACCACCAGCTTCTGGTACAGCTTTTTGCCGTGATCTTTGCTTCGGTATATGCCTTTGCCGTAACCTATGTTGTCTTGAAAGCGGTCAACGCCATAATGCCCGTACGGGTGGGAGAGCAGGAAGAGATCGCCGGCCTGGACCAGTCCATTCATGGGGAGACAGCTTACACTCTGTAGCCACCCGTTGCGTTGGGGCCTGCCTGCATTCCGATCTCTTGAGATGATGCGCCGGCAGCAATTGGATTAATGTTATTATTACTTATTTTTTAGAGTTTTTTATGGCAATTTAATGTCCACAAGTACTATAATCTAACAATCAGCAAGATGGATTAGCAACATGATGATTTTTATGGGCATCCTCTGGGCATTCTGGAGCTGACACCTGTTTGACGCTGCAGTTCCATGCAGGAAGCCCGTCTTGCAACTACCAATAAAAAGCAGGGATGTTTGCGCCATGACCGTTCTCAGGTCGCTATTCTACTTTATTCTAGCCGGGTTATGCGAGATCGGCGGAGGATACATGTTCTGGTTGTGGCTGCGGGAAGGCGGACATGTGTTATTTGCCTTGGGCGGCACGGTCATTCTCGTCGGCTTCGGGATCGTGATGACTTTGTTGCCGGCACATTTCGGCCGTGCTTACGCCGCCTATGGCGGGGTGTTCGTCGCCCTCTCGATTTTGTGGGGGTGGCGGGTGGACCGCATTGCTCCGGACCGCTTTGACCTGATCGGGGGGCTGATCGCCCTGCTGGGCGCTTGCGTGATCATGTTCTGGCCGCGAGGGTAGGTCAGGTATACAGGATACTTCCCGGCGAGGGGTTGTTTTTCTAAAATGAGGGTGTAGTATATTAACCAGTTGAGATTTCAGCCGGGTGCCCGCTGATGGGTACTGCTGAATCAGGGATGAAGGGGTCCCCGTAGATGTTACGGGGATTTGATGTTTTTCAGACCCGGCAGGCCAGGTCTCGACAGCCGATCGCGCGAGGCAGCGTGATCGGCAGTTACAAGGCAGCGTTGCCCCTGCAGGAACCATGACGTTCTCAGGCAGGGGCATTTTGTGTTTATAAGCAGTGATGCTAAAGGCAGCTTGATGGCTGCAACAATCGGCAATGTCGCCCTGGTGCCAGAGAAACACCTCCCTTCTCTCTGGCGCCGGGGCGTTCATTTTTAGAAAAGGGGATACACCCCGGGATACCCGCTTCAGCGGGCGTATGCCCGGAATGCCTCCAAATAAAACACGAAACGAGAGGAGTGGATGTTGTGATGACCAGAAAGGTAGCTATCTATGGAAAGGGTGGCATCGGCAAATCGACTACCCAACAGAATACGGCAGCCGCCCTGGCGCACTTCTATGGCAAGAAGGTCCTGATCCATGGCTGTGATCCCAAGGCCGACTGCACCCGGATCATCCTGGGCGGCAAGTCCCAGACCACGGTGATGGACACCATGCGGGAATACGGGGAAGCGGCCGTGCAGATCGACGGAGTGGTCAAGACCGGCTACTGCGGGATCAGGTGCGTGGAGTCCGGGGGGCCGGAGCCGGGGGTGGGCTGCGCCGGCCGGGGCGTGATCACCGCCATCAACCTGATGGAGGACTTGGGGGCGTATACTCCGGACCTGGATTTCATCTTCTTCGACGTACTGGGCGATGTGGTCTGCGGCGGCTTTGCGATGCCGATCCGGGAGGGCAAGGCCCAGGAGATCTACATCGTGGCTTCCGGCGAGATGATGGCCCTCTACGCGGCCAACAATCTCTGCCGGGGCATGATCAAGTATGCGGAGCAGAGCGGCGTGCGGCTGGGCGGCATTATCTGCAACAGCCGCAATGTCGACGGTGAGGTGGAACTGATCAAGGAATTCTGCAAGATGATCGGCACGCAGATGATCCATGTCATTCCCCGGGACAACATCGTGCAGAAGGCGGAGTTCAACCGCAAGACGGTGACCGAGTTCGATCCGGAATGCAACCAGGCCCGGGAGTATAAAGAACTGGCGCTACGGATCATCGAAAATGAGATGTTCGTCATTCCGCAACCGATGTCCATGGATAAGATGGAGAGCCTGGTGGTCAAATACGGTCTGATGGATTAGGGGGTGGCTGTAATGAAGATGATTCGCGCTATCGTGCGGCCGGAGAAGGCCGAAGATGTGGCGGATGCCCTGGCGGCAGGCGGTTTCGTGGCGCTCACCAAGATGGATGTGGTCGGCCGCGGCAAGCAGAAGGGAATCCATGTAGGCAATGTTTACTACGATGAATTGCCGAAGGTGTTGATTTTGCTGGTTACCGAGGATGTGAACACCGAGGACGTGGTTAGGATCATCAACCAGTCCGCCTACACCGGCAATTTTGGAGACGGCAAGATCTTCATCAGTCCGGTTGAGGAGGCCTACACGGTACGGACCGGGGGCAGCGGGCTGTAATACTGGAGGTGAGGCAGCATGAAGGAGATCGTGGCGATCATCAGGCCTAACAAGATGACCAGGACGAAGGAAGTGCTGGCGACATTGGGTTTCCCGGCTATGACCGCCTGGCGGGTGCTCGGCCGGGGCAAGCAGAAAGGGCTGGCCGGCGAGGTCTCTTTTGAGGTGCGGGATGAGGCGATGGAACACGGCCGGACCATGAAATACATCCCCAAGCGTCTGATCTCGCTGGTGGTGGAGGATGAGGACGTGATGCTGGTGGTCGGCGCCATCATCAAGGTCAACCGTACCGGCGAGATCGGGGACGGCCGGGTATTCGTCTGCCCGGTGGAGGATGCCGTCCGCATCCGCACCCAGGAGCGCTCAGTCTCAGCCATCTCCTGATGGCGAAAGGCGGGGACGGCTCTCTTGTTTCATACCAGAGTGGCGGCAGAAGGAGAAAAATTCAGCCGTGTAAACGCGGGGACGATGCCATTGTTTATCACGGAAGCGGAAGTGGTGGCAGAGAGACTGCCGCTGCCGTCCCGGGCGTTAGTTGACATAACACAAAGAAGGAGGAGGAGATTCGCATGCCTCTGATCAACATGAAATGCGACGAACTGATCCCCGAGCGGGGCAAGCATATCTATGTCCACGATCCGGAAAATCCGGTGGTGCCTGCCTGCAACATCAAGACCATCCCCGGCGACATGACGGAGCGGGGCTGCGCCTTTGCCGGGGCACGAGGGGTGATCGGCGGTCCGATCAAGGACATCATCTGCATGGTGCACGCCCCGGTGGGGTGCGCCTGGTACACCTGGGGGACGCGCCGCAACCTGTCCGACCTGCATGCCTGGGCATTGCCGGGGCGCCTGTCCAATGTTGCCTTCAACCGGCGCTATTGCGTGGTCACGGACATGCAGGAGCGGGACGTGGTGTTCGGCGGCGCGAAGAAGCTTCAGGCCTCCTGCCTGGAGGCCTTCCGGCTGTTCCCGGAGGTCCGCGGCATGATCATCTTCACCACCTGCACCACCGGCCTGATCGGTGATGACGTGAAAGCGGTCGCCCGCCAGGTGGAAAAGGAGGTGGGCAAGCCGGTGTTCACCTCGGAGTCCCCCGGCTGCTCCGGGGTCAGCCAGTCCAAGGGCCACCACGACTTCAACATCCAGTTCTACCAGCAGGTCAATGCGCTGCGGGCGCGGCGGCCGGAACTGAAGATGCAGGATGAAGAGAAAACTCCCTACGACATCTGCCTGATCGGCGAGTACAACATGGATTGGGACCTGGCAGCGATCCGTCCGCTGTTCGAGCGGATCGGAGTGCGCATCGCCGCCGTGTTCTCCGGCAACGAACGGATCGAGAACCTGATCAAGATGCTGGATGTGAAGCTCAACGTGGTGCATTGCCAGCGCTCCGCCGAATACATAGCCAAGATGATCCAGGACGGCTTCGAGACCCCCTTCATCAGAGTCTCTCTGTATGGGATCGGGCAGACCTGTGATGCCCTGCGGCAGACAGCCGCCTTCTTCGGGCTGCAGGAGCGGGCGGAGCAGGTGATCGCCGAGGAGACGGCCCGGGTGGAAAAGGCGCTGGCCTTCTACCGCTCCCGCCTGGCCGGCAAGCGGATCGCCGTCTACGTGGGCGGCCCCCGGGTCTGGCACTGGATCAGGCTGCTGGAGGAACTGGATATGGAGGTGGTGGCCGGGGCCTGCACCTTCGCCCATGAGGACGACTACCAGAAGATCAACGACAAGCTCAAGGGGCAAGTCCTGATCATCGACTCTCCGAACGAATTCGAGATCGAGGAGATGCTGGACACCCTCAAGCCGGACCTGTTTCTGACCGGCATGAAGGAGAAATACCTGGGCCGCAAGATGGGCATACCGACGGTGAACTCCCACTCCTACGAGAAGGGGCCCTACGAGGGCTTTGCCGGTATGGTCAATTTTGCCCGGGACATCTACCAGGGCATTTACGCACCAGCCTGGCGCTTCCAGCATGGCCTGCCGGCCAGCAGAGAGGAGGCGCCGCCATGCGCTTGAACGAGATCCCGATCGATGGCGTTCCCTATGACCGTCTTAAGGTCGAGAAGATCCCGGCGTCGCCGGCCTATGCGCCCCGTGACCCGGAACTGGTGCCGGCCGCCGGCCGCACGCTGGTGATCAATCCGGACCGGATCTGCATGCCGATCGGCGCCATGTGGGCCGTGCTCGGAGTGCACCGGGCCATCCCCTTTGTCCAGGGGGCGCAGGGCTGCACCACCTATGCCCGCTACACCTTCAGCCGCATCTTCAAGGAGCCGGCTACCATCGCCACCGCCTCCTTTCACGAGGACGCCGCGGTCTTCGGCGGACGCCGCAACCTGCTCGAGGGCCTGCGTAACTTGGTAGTGCGCTACTGGCCGGAGGTGATCGGGATCGCCACCACCTGCTCCAGCGAGATCATGGGGGACGACCTGGTCAGCTTCGTGAAGGAGGCCAGGATAAAGATCGGCGGGGAGATCGGCGCCGAGAAGATGGACCGGATCGCCATGGTGATCATCAACACTCCCAGCTTTGCCGGCTCCCATGTGGACGGCTATGACCGGGCAGCCAAGGCCTTTGTAGACACCCTGGCCACCGGGCGCGATACTCCGGACCGCCGCGTTAACATTATTCCCGGCCTGCTCTACCCCGGTGATATCCGGGAGATCAGGCACCTGCTGGAGGAGATGGAGATAGAGGCCACCGTGCTGTTCGACATCTCCGACACCCTGGATGCCCCGCTGGCGCCGCCACAGGAGATTCCCTACTATCCGCCGGGCGGCACGACCCTGCAGGAGATCCGGGGCATGGGCAACGCCCTGGCCACCTTTGCCCTGCAGCCGGCAGCCGGTGCCGGCGGGGCGCGCTCCCTGGAACGGAGGCTCGGGGTGCCGGCAGTGGTGGGCCTGACACCGGTGGGAGTCGATGCCACCGACGCCCTGCTGCAGAACCTGAGCCGGATCACCGGCAGGGAGATTCCGGCGTCGCTCAAGATCGAGCGCGGCCGGCTGATCGACGCCCTGGCGGACACCTTCCACCACACCATGATGAAGCGGGTCGCCATCTTCGGCGATCCGGACACCGTCACGGGGGTGGCCCGGTTTGTCTGCGAACTGGGCATGACTCCGGTAGCGGTGGCGCCCGGCACTCCCACCAAGACTTTCGAACAGGAGATGGACGGGATCTTCGCCGGGTACCGGGAGCTGTTTCTGGATACGCCCAAGGTATTCAACGGCGGCGACCTGTTCGAGTTCGAGGAATACCTGAAAACCTTGCCGCGGCTCGATCTGATCATCGGCAACTCCAAGGGGATCGATATCTCCAGGGAATTGGAGGTGCCGCTGGTGCGGGTCGGCTTCCCGATCTATGACCGGTTCGGCTACCAGAAGCGCCCGATCGTCGGTTACCGGGGTGCTGAACTGCTGCTCTACGAGATCGTCAACTCCATCCTGGACTTCCGCTATCCGGACGACCGCACCCAACAACTGTAAT
>JAHFCR010000035.1:24907-31917 GCA_023249405.1 Peptococcaceae bacterium
GAGGTGAATCCAATGGCGCTTCCAATAGAAGCACTGCAAGTAGAGGCGCTGCCAGTCCTGCCGGGGCGGCGCGGCCACCTGGTGATCAAGACCGGGGGCGTCCCGGCGATTCCGGAATGCGGCAGTGCTACCATCCCCGGCCTGCTCTCGGAGCGCTCCTGCGTCTTCTACGGTGCGCGCTGGATGTTGGCGGCCATACCGGATGTGATCCACCTGGTGCATGGCCCGGCAGGCTGCGCATACTACGGCGGCACCGTCCGGCGTAAAAACTACCGTGTTTACTCCAGCATGATGGAGGAGCGCGACATCGTTTTCGGCGGCGGCAGCAGGCTCTACGCTGCTATTCTGGAGGCGGTGCGGCGGGAACCAGCCGCCAAGGCTGTCCTGATCTATGCCACCTGTGCTGCCGGCCTGATCGGCGAGGACCTGGACGCCATTTGCGGCAATGCCTCCGCGGCCACCGGTTTGCAGGTGGTGCCGGTCAACTCACCGGGTTTCCGCGGCTGCAGCCAGGCTGCAGGCCACGACCTGGCGGCGTCAGTGCTGCTGCGGCACTTCATCGGCGCCGGCGGCGGGCAGTCGACGATCCCCAATAGTGTCAATATTCTGGGCGAGTTTGACGTCCAGGGGGATCTGCAGCAGATCGAGGCCCTGCTGCAACAACTGGGGCTACGGATCATCTGCGCCTTTTCGGGGCGGGCATCGACTACGGCCATGGCCGGGGCTCACCGGGCCCGGCTGAACATCGTGCACTGCCGCCGGACCGGGCAGTTCCTGGCCGATGGCATGCAGGAACGTTTTGGCACTCCCCACCTCAAGGCTTCCTTCTTCGGCCTGGAGGAGACTGCTGCTAGCCTGCGGGCGATTGGCCGGTTCTTCGGGACAGATGAGGCCGTAGTCGAGACTGCTGTCGAGACCGGCTGCAGCGAGGCCCGGCGCCTGGCTGAGCCGTTTCTGAAACGGCTGCGGGGAAAACGTGTTGCCCTGTTCTTTGGCGCATCCCGGATGGGGTCGATGAGCAAGGCCTTCAGAGACCTGGGGATGAATCTGGTGATGATCGGTTCCCAGTTTGGCTGCCGGGTGGATTACGAGGATGCCGGCCACAAGGTAGCCGAGGGAACGATGATCCTCGACGACGCTCCCGAACAGGAGTTGGAGATTTTTCTGCATCAGCGGCGTCCCGATCTGCTGTGCGGGGGAACGAAGGAGAAATACATGGCGCACAAAATGGGCGTTCCTTTTATGGTCTTCCCCCAGGAGGGCAGCCCCTTTGCCGGTTTTCGCGGCTTTGTCAACCTGGCCCGGGAGGCGGCGGGACTGGTCAGTGCTCCGGTATGGCGGCTGGCCAGGAGCGAGGATGCCGGGCGCCAGACAAGGGGACACTCCGGCCGGGGAATGGAGACGCCTCGTGTGAGTCAGGGGAACGCACCCCCTGCGGGGGAATCATCCCCACTGAATCTCCCGGATGGAATCTCCTCAAAAAATGGCGAAGGTAAAATGGAAGCAGAGGCCAAGACGGAGCATCGCCCAACGCGGGTGGCGGTAGCCTCCAATGACGGCTTGACTGTCGACCGCCATTTCGGCAATGCCGAACAATTTCTGGTCTTCGATCTGACGGGGGACGGGGTGCGGTTATCCGAGATCAGAACACCGGCAGCCGGTGATGGCTGCGCAGAGACGGCGGATGAGGATGGGCCAACCGGCGCTCACAAGGGCGGGATTGAGGACCGGATGCGATTACTGTCCGATTGTGAGGCGGCGATCTGTATCCGGGCCGGGCATTGTGCCCAGGAGCGATTGGGGGAGTATGGGCTGCAACTGATCGAGGCCTGTGGCGGTCTGCCCGACGCCCTGAGATCATTCTATGCTTCGAGCGGGAAGGAGAAAGAGAGCGATGAGCGCTAGCGATCTGTCAGCATTGTTCCAGGCGCATCCTTGTTTACATAAGGCGGCGGCCCGCTGGTTCGGGCGCATTCACCTGCCGGTGGCTCCGGAGTGCAACATCAAGTGCCGTTACTGCACCCGCAAGTTTGACTGCGCCAACGAGAACCGCCCCGGAGCGGCCAGCCGGATCCTCACACCGGGGGAGGCGCTGCAGGTAACGTCGGAGAATGTCCGGAGAGATCCCCGGTTGCGGGTGGTGGGCATTGCCGGCCCGGGCGATCCGCTGGCCAATCCGGCCACCTTCGAGACGCTGGAGCTGGTTCACGGCCGGTTCCCGCACCTGATCAAGTGCATCAGCACCAACGGGCTGTTGTTGGAGGAATCATTGCCCGGGCTTTATGCCAGGGGGGTGCGAGTGGTTACTGTGACCGTGAATGCTGTCTCTCCCGCAGTAGGAGTCCTGATCTACGAACACATCCGGCATTATGGCCGGACCTACCAGGGCGCTGCGGGAGCCGAGCTGCTGCTGCAGGCCCAACTGGCGGGGATCGAGCGGGCGTCAGGCATGGGCATGGCGGTCAAGGTCAATACGGTGTATATCCCCATGGTCAACGACAGCCATCTGATCGAGGTGGCCTTGCAGGTGAAAAAGGCCGGAGCCCACGTCATGAACCTGATGCCGCTGATCCCCATGGCCCAATTTGCCGGGTTGCAGGCACCCGGCAGGCAACAGATCATCCTGGCCCGGCGGAGCCTGGCCGGCATCATCAGCCAGGTGGAGCATTGCCGCCAGTGCCGCGCCGACGCTGTCGGCATGCTCTGCCAATCAGGAGGTGAACAGACGTGATCCGGATCATCGATACCACATTGCGGGATGGAGAGCAGGCCCCCGGTATTGCCTTTTCTGTTCAGGAAAAGATCCGGATCGCCAAACTGCTGGATCGCCTGGGCGTCTACCAGCTCGAGGCAGGCACTCCGGTCATGGGAGGGTTGGAGCAGCAGGCGATCGCCGAGATTGTCCGCCTGGGGCTGCGGTGCCGGGTGAACTCCTGGAACCGTCTCTTGCTGGGCGATCTTCGGGCATCCATCACCTGCGGCGTCAGGGATGTGCATATCGCCTGCCCGGTTTCGGAGATCCAGATCGGCCATAAGCTGGAGCGCAGCCGCTTATGGGTCCTGGACACCATGAGACGGGCGATCCGCTATGCTCTTGATTACGGTCTCCGGGTTACGGTAGGGGCCGAGGACGCTTCCCGGGCCGACCCTGCTTTTCTGCTGGACGTCGGTCTGGCGGCGCAGGAACTGGGGGTGGAACGGCTGCGCTATTGTGATACCGTGGGCGTGCTGCATCCTTTTGACGCCCTTGACCGGCTGGCCTGGCTGCGTTCACAGATCTCTCTGGAGATCGAATTTCACGGCCATAACGACTTCGGCATGGCCACCGCCAACACCCTGGCGGCTGTGAAAGCAGGCGTGGAGTATGTGGACACCACTATCGGCGGCATCGGGGAGCGGGCCGGGAATACCTGCCTGGAGGAGTTTATGGCTGCTGTGCAGGGAATATACGGCTACAATCTGGACTTGGATCGCCGGGTGCTGCTCCTGCTGGGTAAATACGTGTCCCGGGCGGCGGGAAGAACGGGGCGGCGCCATGGCTTGAATCTGGTTGGCAGGGAGCAGGATAGCCATGCTTGCAAGCCAGCTATGGGAGGCGGCTGAAAGTATACATGATACATGGAGGAACGCCGTTGCATTTCAGCTATCGGCAGGTAAGATCATGATCAGACGAGATGGCCGGCGTTGTTGTGGGCCAGGGATAAAGGAGTCCCCGTAAATAGACGGGGATATTCTGTTATTCAGCCTGAGGTTGCGGGGATGCTTTGCCAGGTATATTAAAACCGGAATGGGGTCAGAGAAATTTTTTCTGGCAGGAGGGATGGTTGTGCAGGCGTTGGTGGTACAACACGTGTCTTGTGAGGGGCCCGGCCTGCTGCAGGAGGCGCTCGAAAAGAAAGGCTGGAGTCTGGATGTGCGGTGCATGGATGGCCAGAATGCGGTGCTGCCGGATGCCCTCGGGACCTATGATGCCTTTGTGATCCTCGGTGGCCCTATGGGGGCGTACGAAGAAGAGGCCTATCCCTATCTCCGGCAGGTGCAGACGCTGATCCGGCAGGCGGTATCCGTCAGACTGCCGACGCTGGGCATCTGTCTAGGGGCGCAACTGATTGCCAGGGCGCTCGGAGCGGAGGTGACAGCCAACCCGGTCAAGGAGATCGGCTGGTACGAGGTAAGCCTTACTCCAGCCGGCCGGCTGGTGCCGCTGTTTGTGGGGATGCCCCCCTCTTTTCCGGTGTTTCAATGGCATGGCGACACCTTCTCCCTGCCCAAGGGTTCCTACCGGCTAGCCGGGGGCGAGGCCTGCGCCAACCAGGCTTTTGTTTACGGGGCGTCCACTAGCGGTGGTTATGCCTGGGGGTTGCAGTTTCACCTGGAGGTGACCCCGGAGATGGTGGAGCAGTGGACCGGCTTTTACGCCGGGGAACTGGCGGAGTTTGGCGGAACCGGCCTGGCTGAGGCGATGCTGCTGGAGACCCGGGAGATCTGGGAGCGGATACGGCCCTGGCGGGAGCAGTTCCTGGTCAACGTCGAGCGAATGCTGCGGGGTAACCGGCCAATTTCCTGATCGTCCTGCCCTGGCGGGTCACCTGCAGAAGGAAATAGCTGCCCTGTAGCAAGGCAGCTATTTTTTCGTGTATACCTGGTGTTGCGGGACCATGTATACATAATACACAACGATTACAGATTGTATTTTCGGCAACCCGGCATTAAATTATTATTGTCACAGTCCGGCAAAGGTGCCGGAGTGAGCGGGATAAAGGGGTCCTCGCGCAGCGGTGGCCTTTTTATTTTGCGTTAGCCCTTAACTGGGGGCGACAAGTCAGATCATCCGTTTAAAACTGCAAATTCTATTGACATGTGCTCGTATTTCGCGCACACTACAGTCGAGCGAGGGGATAACAGTTGTTCCGACAGTTCAGGCGTTGGATCCTGGGAGAGAAGCTGGCTAATACCCAGCTCGGCGAAGAAAAGTACAACGTATTTTGGGGCATGCCCATCCTGGCCAGTGATGCCATCTCTTCAGTGGCCTATGCCGTGGATGAGATGCTCTATATCCTGGTTCCGATGATCGGCGCCGCCTCCTACTTGTGGATGCCCCGGATGGCTGCCGCTATCATCATCCTCCTGTTCATCCTGGTCTTCTCCTACCGTCAAACGGTGGCGGCCTATCCCAATGGCGGCGGAGCGTACGTCGTGGCCTCCGAAAACCTGGGGCGGATGCCCGGCCTGATTGCCGGCGCCTCTCTGGCGGTTGATTATATCCTGACGGTGGCAGTGAGCATCTGCGCCGGTACGGCGGCGATCACCTCTGCCTTCCCCGGGCTCTACCACGACAGCGTGATCATCTCCCTGGTGATCGTCGTTTTGATGGTAGTGGGCAACCTGCGGGGTGTCAGGGAGTCCTCGCGGATCTTCAGCATACCCACCTATGCTTTTATTCTGCTCATTCTGCTCCTAGTTGCCGTTGGTACGATCAAACACGCCATCGGGCAATACTCCGGGAATGTAATGTTCCATCCTCTGGCGGGCGTTCCTCTGGCGCCGCTTGATCAGGCGGCTTTTGTGTTCCTGATCCTGCGAGCCTTCTCCTCAGGCTGCGCCGCCGTCACCGGAGTCGAGGCGGTAAGCAATGCGGTGCCCAATTTTGAATATCCGAGCATTAAAAGGGCACAAAAGGCCTATTTGATGCTGGGCTTGGCCGTGTTCCTGACTTTCGGCGGTGTCGCCTACCTGGCTACTGTCTATCATGCCGTGCCCGACTCCCGGATTACAGTCACCGCCCAGTTGGCCCTGGATGTCTTTGGCAAGGGCTGGATGTTCTATCTGATCCAGGCGACCACCACGATCATTTTGGCCATGGCTGCCAACACTGCGTTTGCCGGGTTTCCCATGCTGCTCTCGGTGATCGCCCAGGACCGTTATGCCCCGCGGCAGCTTGCCCTGCGCGGACACCGCCTGAACTTCTCCAATGGCATTGTGGTGCTGGCCACCCTGGCCGCCGTTCTGATCGTGATCTTCCGGAGTGATACTCACCTGCTGATCCCGCTGTATGCGGTGGGCGTGTTCACCTCGTTCACCCTGTCCCAGTCCGGGATGTTTGTGCACTGGCTGCGTCAGAAAGGCGAACACTGGCATTACAAGGCGTTTATCAACGGATTGGGCGCGGCGGTCACCGTGATCGCGGTGCTGATCATCGGCGTCACCAAGTTCATGATGGGAGCCTGGATCGTCATCTTGTTGATACCGCTGATCATCTTCGGGATGCTCCGCATTCGCAAACACTATGCCACTGTCGCCTCACGGCTGAACATATCCAATGAAGAATTACCAAATTTGAGTTTCGAAACTCATTATTCTCATCACGTGATCGTGCCGATCGACAGCCTGAACGCCATGGTGGTCAATGCTCTGCGCTATGCCAGGAGCCTGGGGCCCAATGTGGAGGCCTTCCATGTGGAAACTTTCATCGGGGAGGCCGACAAGCTGAGGCACAAGTGGGAGTTGCTCCACACCGATGTTCCCCTGATCGTCAAGCACTCTCCCTACCGCGAAGTGATCGGGCCGCTGATCGAGTACATCGAGTCCGAGGAGCACGCCTCCCAGCCCGGAGACATTATTACCGTACTGCTGCCCCAGTTTATTGTCACCAAGTGGTGGGACCTGGCTTTGCACAACAATACCAGTATCTTTATCGCCAATGCCCTGTTCCGGGAGCGGAACATCGTGGTGGCGGTGCTCCCATTCTATCTTGAAGATATGGTCGGTGGCGAAAGTGACAGAAATACGACGACCGATTGCCAATGCCCGGATGAAAACAAACCGGAGCATGACAAAGAAACAGAGCCTGTAGAGACAGAGTGATCCGCCCTGCTGGCAATATAGGTTGTCGTCCCGTGAAAAGATGGCTGCCATCAGCAGTCCGGCAGCATATGAGCGCCTCTCCTGAATGCCCCCGCAAAGCGGGGCATATTAATATTCAGGCAATGGCTAAGCGTCTTATTTCGATT
>JAHFCR010000159.1 GCA_023249405.1 Peptococcaceae bacterium
AGCAGTGGATCAAGAACCTGTTTGTCTTTGCTGCCCTGATCTTTGCCCGCGACATCTTCCAATTACCCTTGCTGGAGTTGACTGCCGCCGCCTTTGTCCTGTTCTGCCTGTCCAGCAGTGGCATCTACGTCATCAACGACATCCTCGACCGGGAGCAGGACCGGAACCATCCGGTCAAAAGAGGGCGTCCGATCGCCGCCGGCCGTGTGCCGGTGGCAATGGCCGCCGGCTATGCCGTCCTTCTGCTGGCCGCCGGCCTGATCGGCAGCTTTCTGGTGGCCAGGCCGCTTGGATATGTCACCCTGGTCTACGTGCTGCTGATGGTCCTGTATTCCTTCTACCTCAAGCAGCAGGTGATCCTGGACGTCTTCACCATCGCCGCCGGATTCATCCTGCGAGTGGTGGCCGGCGTGGCGGCTACCGGGGTCTATCTTTCATCCTGGCTGCTGCTCTGCACCGTCTTTCTCTCCCTGTTCATTGCGCTGGGGAAGCGCCGCCATGAACTGTACCTGCTCAGCGACGGCGCCGCCGAGCACCGCTCGGCCCTGTCCTCGTACTCCTTCGCTTTCATCGACCAGATGGTGGCCATCACCACCTCGGCCACCATTTTGTCTTACTCCCTGTACACCTTCCTGGCGCCCACCTCCCGGAACCTGATCTACACCATCCCCTTCGTGCTCTACGGCATGTTCCGCTATCTCTACGTCGTCTACCAGCAGCAATCCGGCGGTGCCCCCGAAGAGGTGCTGCTCCGGGACCGGCCGCTGTTGGTGGCAGTGCTGCTCTGGATCATCGCCTGCATCATCATCCTCTACCTGGGCACCGCTCCCGGGGTACCGGTGCTGGCCCTAAGCATACTACAAGGTTGACAGTGTCGTCGCTATCCGATATTCTGAATATCAGAGGTGATGGTCATGTCAGATTCTGAGATAATTCGCGTTGGCAAGAGGGGTACTGTAGTGATCCCTGCCGCCTTGCGCCGTACTTATAACCTGAAAGAAGGGACGATTTTGGCGGCGGAGATGAAGGAAGAGGGCATTCTCCTGCGTTCGGTGGTAATATTGCCAGTCGGAAAATATTCTGGTCTCCGCGAAGAGGACGTGGAATCTTCTAAGCAGACAGCTGGCAAGTGGGATGACATAGACCCTGATCAATTGATAGAGGATATTTACAATGGCCGCCAACATCACTCCGGAAGAGCAGAGGCAGATTGGTAATGGGCAAATATCTATTGGATACTGATTGGGCGGTTTACTATCTTCGGGGTAAAGAAATCTTTGTCAAGACCATTGACGAATACCGGGACGATGGGATAGCAATAAGCACGGTCTCGATTGCAGAGCTTTATGAGGGAGTTTATCGGAGTCCGAGGCTAGAAGAGAAAGAGATGATTCTGAATGATTTTTTTGCAGGGTTCAGAACGATCGGCATTACCAGGCCAATAGCACGTATTTTTGGGATGAAACGCGCCGAGCTTAGAAAGACCGGAATTGTAATTGGTGATTTCGATCTTCTTATTGCCAGTGTCGCGGAGTATCATGAACTGTCAATATTGACGAATAATAGAAAGCATTTTGAAAGAATTCCTGGCGTTAAAAAGCTGATATCGCTAACGGCCTGAAATCGGATCTACATTAGCGTTCGCGCTTTGGGATGTTCCGCAATGATGACTTTCTAGGAGAGATGCAGAATGCCATTGTATAAAAGATCGCGGGTGGCGGTGCTCTGGACGAGTCCGGAGACGGTGCTGGAGGATTACGGCAGGCTGCTCGAACTGGCGGATCTGCCATCGGCTCTGAACCCGGACAACCCGACAATCATCAAGCTTAACCTGTCCTGGACCAAGTATTTCCCGGCCTGCTCCACGGAGCCATGGCAGTTGGAGGGGGTGCTGCGCAGCCTGCTGCAGTCCGGCTTCGCCCCGGAGCGCCTGCTGCCGGTGGAGAACAAGACGGTGGTCACCAACCCGCTCCAGGGCGCCGCCAACAATGCCTGGCTGCCGGTGCTGGAGCGCTACGGCCTCTCCTTCACCCCCTTGCCCGGGGTGAAATGGGTGGTCTTCCGCCCTAAACGGAAGCTGCTGATGCTGGACCAGATCTTTCCTGACGGGATCTACATCCCGGAGATGTTCATCGGCAAGCAGGTGCTGCACCTGCCCACCCTGAAGACCCACGGACACAGCACCACCACCGGGGCGATCAAGAACTCCTTCGGCGGCCTGCTGCAGGAGGTGCGCCATTACTGCCACAAGCACATCCACGAGGTGCTGGCCGACCTGATGGTCCTGCAGCAGGAGATTCACCCGGGTATCTTTGGAGTGATGGACGGCACGGTGGCCGGCGACGGGGCGGGGCCGCGGACGATGGTGCCCCGGATCAAGAATGTGATCCTGGCCGGAGCCGACTCGGTGGCCCTGGATGCGGTGGCCGCCCGTTTGATGGGCTTCGACC
>JAHFCR010000036.1 GCA_023249405.1 Peptococcaceae bacterium
CGGTGGCCGGCGACGGGGCGGGGCCGCGGACGATGGTGCCCCGGATCAAGAATGTGATCCTGGCCGGAGCCGACTCGGTGGCCCTGGATGCGGTGGCCGCCCGTTTGATGGGCTTCGACCCCCTGGAGATCTCCTACCTGCGCCTCTGCCACGAACTGGGACTGGGAGTGGCTGACCCGGCCGGGATCGAATTGGTGGGCGATAGCATCGAAGGGGTTAACTTCCATTTTGAGACGAAGCGCAGCTTTGTGATCTGGGGTGACCAGATGCTGCGCCGTGGTCCCCTGCAGCCCCTGGAGCACCTGGCCCTGCACACCAAGCTGGCCGCCTGGGCGCCCCTGGCATCCAATATCTACCACGACTATTGCTGGTACCCCACGGTGGGACAGCGTCACATCCGGAAGTTCCTGAACACCGGCTGGGGCCGACTTTTCCTCGAATATAAAAATAACAGATCTATTGACAAATAGAGGGAATATAAGCTAATGCGTATAGCGTAAAACTTCTGTTTACCTGCTGAAGAATATATATCTGTAAGGAGGGGGTTGAGAAATGTTATGGGGAGACGCAAAAAAGGCATATCCCAATCAGTGGGTAATCATCGAAGCTATCGATGCCCATACAGAAGGAAATGCCCGGATTATAAAACAAATGACAGTGGTTGACAATTTTCAGGACGACAACAACAGGGCTTTGTTACAGTATTTGCAGTTGCACCGAAAGCATAGAGAAAGAGAACTTTATGTTGTTCATACTTCCCGTCTTGAACTAGATGTAATTGAGCAAAAATGGATTGGAGTACGGGCCAACATATGAACCTCACATTAAAATATGGTTTGCCCTTTACTACCGTTATACTTACCCACAAAGGCAGAACATTTAGTTTTGATAATTGTTTGATAGATACAGGATCCGCTTCTACGATCATTGCCGCTGAGATTGCTGTTGAATTGGGGTTAAGCCCTGAACCTTTGGATGTTATACGGAAAATGCATGGTATTGGTGGGGCAGAATTTGTGTATGAGAAACAAATTGACAGAATTCAGTTGGGAGCAAAACAATTGACCCACTTCAAAATACAAATTGGTGATCTGGACTATGGATTTGATATTGACGCAATCCTGGGAATTGATTTTTTGATGGGATCAAAATTAATTATAGACTTAAAAAACATGGTCATTGCGTGAAACAGCGGTATTTTCTATCGAGATAGAGGGGACGATCTGATGGCGGAACCGGTAACGGCGGCTCAGGGCGTCGGTCTGGCAGCCTACCTGCTGCTGGCGGTGAGTATGCTGCTGAATGCCCTGGCCAATTTCCTGATCAAGCTGGCAATGCGGGGACAGCAGTTCCAGCTTGATCTCGCCCACCTGGGGGAGACGCTGAAGCAACTGGCTATCAATCCCGTCCTCTGGGGAGGAGTGGCCTGTTTCGGCCTGGCCCTGGTGGGATACAGCGTCGTGCTCTCCCGGATGAACCTGAGCACCGCCTACCCGGCCATGGCCGGCGGTGGCTTTCTGCTGGTCTTCGTATTGAGCGCCCTGTATCTGCACGAGGCGATCACCATGACCCAGTCCGGCGGCGCCTTCTGCATCGTGCTGGGCATGTGGCTCCTGCTCCGCTAAACAAGTTTACCCGGCATCAAATATAACATTTGAGATGTGAGAGACTGTGGTCAGGAAGCGTCCAAGCAATAACAAGGCCGGTTGGTTGGCCGGGGCATGGCCCTGGGCGCTGCTGCTCCTGCTGGTGGCGGCAGGCGCTCTTCTTTTCTGGTACGCCTACTACAAGGGCGCCTTCCGCGGCCTGTTCATCAACGACGCCTATGATTATGCCAGCATTGCCCATAACATCGCCCTCGGTAGGGGAGTACGGTCCGAATACTTAACTCCGCTCGGCCTCGCCCACCTGGGTGTGCCGCAGCCGGACCTGTGGCGGGCGCCCCTGTGGCCGCTGCTCCTCGCCCTGTTCCAGAGGATCTTCGGTTTTAAGGATCCGGCCGCGGCCCTGGCCGGCGGGGCCTGCTTCGGAGCGGGGGCCTGCCTGGTTTTTTTGCTGGGCCGGCGCTGGTTCAACTGGCCGGTGGCCATCGCCGCCTCCCTGCTGTACATCTTCAGCAGCCAGTTGCTCGTTTTCAGCGTCACCGGACTCACCGAGCCCCTGGCGGTGCTCTTAATGCTGGGTTGGTTTTATCTGCTCACCGGCCCGTCTCCCGGGTCCTGGTGGCAGCCCCTGCTGGCCGGAGCTGCAGGCGGCCTGTTCTACCTGGCCCGCTACAATGCGGCCCTCTTCTTTGTGCCGGCTCTGGTCTACCTGTGGTGGCGCCTGCGGCAGAATACCCCGGAACTGGGCCGGCACAAGCCCAGGCCAGCCTTTATCCGGACGGCGGCCCTGTTTCTGCTCGGCCTCCTGCTGATCACCGGGCCCTGGCTCGGACGCAACTACCTGCTGACCGGCAATCCCCTCTTCTCCCTGCAGAAATACGAGCCGGCCATGTTTACCGCCACCTATCCGGATTACAGCCTGTACATGCAGCCGGCCAAGATCGACGTGATCGGTTTTATCCGCGCCCACCCTTCGGAGATGACTGCCAAGGTGGCCACTGGCTGGACAAGCTTCACCGGGGACTTCTTCCAACCGGAATTCACCGGGGTCTCCCTGGGGGTGATGATCCTGTTCCTGCTGGCGCTGCTGCTGCCCCTGGGCCTGTGGTTCCCGGCCCAGCGGGGCGTGCGCTGGCTGCTGGCAGCCTGTTTCTTGCTGCAACTGGGAGCGCTGCTGCCCATTCACTACATCTCCCGCCTGTTCATCATCTTTGCCCCCTTCTGCATACTCTATGCTGCGGCGGGCGTCTGGGTCCTGGGCCGGCTGGCGGCGGCGGGTATCTGGGGCCGGCTGGTGCGGTCGCCGGAACTGCGCGGCGGCTCGCTGCAGAATCTGATGGGTCCCGGCTCCCCGGCCACCGTGGCGGTGACCGTGCTCATCCTGGCCATTTTCACCCTGTCCGGCATCCGGGCCAACTATCCCGACCTCCATCCGCCCTCGGAAGGACCGCATCCCCTGTCCATGTGGGGCGAGCAGCACCTGCGGGATGTCCAGGGCTACGTGACCGGAGACCAGGTGGTGGCCTCCGATATCGGCCATTTCTTCGCCTGGTACGGTGACCGCTACGCCTGCAAGCTGCCCCTGAGGCCCCAACTGCTGCCGCAGCTCGGCGCCCTTGCCCCGATCCGGGCAGTCTTCCTGTCCCATTGGATCACCTGGGACCAACCAGAGGCGGACCCCGCCTGGCTGGCTATCTACCGGACCAGGCCGGCCCGGGTGGATGGTTTTGCCCTGGCCCGGGTCTATCCGGACGGCAGTTTACTGTATATCAGAGGTCAGATGCCAGAGGCCGGAAGTCGGAACAAGCTTTAAAAGGCAGCCGTACTGGGCGAAACTTGCTGAAGTTGAGGAGTATGCTCTATTTAAGGATTAATTAAGCTATCTTGCCCCACCCGGCTTAGGGCCACGCATCTCATATTAAAAAAGCAGGAGTATTAATGGCGGTTAGCTAGCGGATAAAACATGCAGTCTTTCGTCCGGCCCCCGACCTCCTGCCTCCGGCCTCCGGCCTCTGTTTTTTTGCAGGCAGCCGGGGAAGGATTTGGCCGGTTACTGTAGAAGTTCGTTATGTTAGAATAAAACCGTTGCCATTAAGAGACACGCAGATTCAGATTGACACGAATAGGACTGAGAGGCCAGGCGCCGATCTTTTGTGCGCCCGGTATTTCTCCAAGGCAGGTGTCATCGGTGCTGAGGATTGCAGTTTCCGGTTACTACGGATTCCAAAACGCGGGTGACGATGCCATCCTCATGGCTATGGTGACCAACATCCGGGCGCTGGCACCCGGTGTGGAGATCACCGTCTTCTCCCATTCCCCGGCGGAGACCCGCCAGTTGTATGGGATCAGGGCAGTCAACCGCTGGAATCCCTTTGGAATTATCTGGACTCTGTTGCATTCCGACCTGCTGCTCTCCGGAGGTGGCGGCCTGCTTCAGGATGTCACCGGGGTCCGCAGCATCTGCTACTACCTGGTGGTCGTGATGTTGGCCCTGGCCATAGGGAAGCCGGTGGTCTACTACGCCCAGGGAGTGGGACCGGTGCGGACGCCTCTCGGTCTCTGGCTGACCCGGGTCGTCTCCAACCGGGTCGATCTGATCACCGTCAGGGACCAGGCATCCAGGGATGATCTGTTGGCCATGGGCGTCAACCGCCCGCCCCTGGTGGTCACGGCCGATCCGGTACTGGCCCTGAACCCCTCCCAGCTCAATATGGCCGACGGTGACGAGCTGTTGGAAGCCTTGCGCCTCCAGGCCCGGGCAGCAGCTGAGACGGTGGAGACAGCTACGGAGCCGTTGCTGCCGGTGGAGATCGCAACTGCAGAACGGGAAGGCGCACAGCAGCCGGCGGGAGCCGCGGCGGCTGCTGTGCGGCGCCTGGGGATCGTCATCAGGGACTGGCCGGACGGCAACCATTATAAGAAGCAGATCGCCATCGCTGCAGACCGTTTTGCCAGGGATGGCTGGGAAGTGGTCCTGGTTCCCTTTCACTATCCGGCCGACGTGCAGGCCGGCAAGGAGGTCTCCTGGCTGATGCAGGAGCCGAGCCTGCTGGTCTGCTCCCGGCAGAGCCTGGGGGACCTGTTCGGGCTGCTGGGGGCGCTGGACCTGGTATTGGCCATGCGGCTGCATGCTATCGTCATGGCTTCGGTGATGCGGGTGCCCTGTGTGGGCATCCCGTACGATCCCAAAGTGGAGCGGTTCCTGGAACTGGCCGGACAGCCGAGCGCCGGCAGTCTGGACGACCTGTCGGAGGAGCGGCTCTATCAGGTGCTGCTGGATACCTGGGAGCGGCGTCAGGAGATCGCCGGGCGCCTGGACAAGGTGCTGGCCCACCTGAGGCAGCAGGCCTGGGAGACCGCCAGCCTGACTTTGAGCGTTTTCTACGCCCGCTACCCCAAGAAGCGGAAAAGCCTGGCCCGGACCGGCAGCAGGACTCCCGGGGATCTGTTCCGGGGATCGGCAGCCAACAGGAGCCGGAGCCTCAAGTGATGCGCCCGGGCGGCGGATCGGGAAAAATTTGGCCATTCCTAAGGAGAATACCCGAACAGGATGACTAGAGCGACAGTTTTACTTGCCCTCATGCAACTGGACATCGGCGGCGCGGAGACCCACGTGGTCGACCTGGCCCGCCATCTGACCGGCCTCGGTTACCGGGTGCTGGTGGCCTCCAACGGCGGCTGCTACGTGGAGAAGCTGGCCGGCTATGGCGTGCCCCACTACCAGGTGCCCTTGCATAACCACATGCTGTGGCGGTCAGTCTGGGCGATGCGCCGCATCGCCCGGGAGCAGCGGGTGGACCTGATCCACGCCCACGCCCGGATTCCCGCCTTTGTGACGGCGGTCATGGGCCGGCCGAAGCGGGTCCGCTTCATCACCACCGCCCATTACAACTTCAAGGGGCTGCGCTACCTGTCCCGCTGGGGAGAGAAAACCATTGCCGTCAGCGAGGACATCAGGGCATACCTGATCGATTATTTCCGGGTGCCACCCGGGCGGATTGTAGTCATTCCCAACGGTGTGGACACCGAGCTGTTCAGCCCGGCGTTGCCGATCTTACAATCCGGCGCCCCGGGGCCGGCCAGAATCGTCATGGTCAGCCGGATGGACGGGACGCTGGCCGATGTGGCGGTGAACCTGATCTCCGCCTGCGAGCAGATCTACGACCGGTGGCCGCTGCGATTGGAGATCGTGGGAGACGGGGACAACCTCGATCTGGTGTCGAAGCGGGCGGCATCCTGCAACCGGCGCCGCGGGGAGGCGGTGGTCTCCGTGCTGGGCGCCCGTACCGATGTGTACCGGATCCTGGCCGGCAGCGACCTGGTGGTGGGGGTCAGCAGGGTGGCCATGGAGGCCATGTCCTGCGCCAAACCGGTGATCCTGGCCGGACCCCAGGGGTTCGGCGGTTTGCTGGAGCCGGGCATGGTGGATCAGTTCAGGGGCGACAACTTCACCGCCCGTCAGCAGAACGCCGCCGTCACCGTATCCGGGCTGACGGCCGCCCTGGAGGCGTTTTTTAACAGGCCTCCCGAGTGGCGGCGTAACACCGGCCAATTCTTGCGGCAGCTGGTGATCGCCGAGTATAGCAGCCTGCACATGGCGGAGCGGGTGGCCGGGGTCTACGAGGAGATCCTGTCCCGCCCCGTATAACGAAACGCGGGGACGGTTCTAATATTTTGTTTGTTGGCTAGTATCTAGTATGATCAGAACAGTTCAGAAAGGGTGTCAGCCTGCATGAAGCTGTGGGAAAAAGGGAAGCTGTTCGGCCTGTTGAACATTGTCGACATCATTGTCATTCTGCTGGTGCTGGCGGCGGTGGCGGGAGTGGGCGCCAAGTCCACCGTCTTCAAGAAGATGCTGGTGAAATCCACGGTCAGCCACGTCAGAACCGTGGTCTTTGTGGACGATATTCTTCCGGTCTCGGCGGCAGCGCCGAAGGTCGGGGATGACGTCAGGGTAATGTCCGGAGGAGAACTGGGAGTGGTGAAGGAGATCCAGGTGCAGGACCATGTGGAGAAGGCGGCTGACGCTCAGGGCAACTGGCACATGAATCCGGTTCCCGGCAAGAAGACGCTGCTCCTGACCCTGGAGGGCGACCTGACAGCCTACAACCACCAGTTCCGGGTGGGGCAGACCGATGTCAAGGTGGGCAGCAAGATCACCGTCAGCAGCGATCTGTACAACTTCAGCGAGTGCTATATCATCAAAGTCGAGGAACTGAAATGACCACGGTGGCATTGTCGGACCGCTGGGGCCGGTTGCTCTCCGAGTCGGCCCTGGCGGCCATATTCAGGGCCAGCCTGCTCTGGCGGTTGACAGCGGAACGGCTGGAATTCCTGGCCCTCTGCCTGATCGTCCTGCTGGTGCCCTTCATTCCCGTAGCCGCTTCCGCCGCCTTGATCCTGGCAACGGGGCTGCTGTTCCTGGCGCGGGGGCGATGGGGCGGGGTGGCCCGGCTGCCGCTGCTCAAGCAGCTGCTGGTGTTCCTGGCGGTGCTGCTGTTGCTGAGCGTCTTTTCCGTCACCCGCCGGGAGAGCCTGCAGATCACCCTCCTGTTCGGGATCTATATGAGCTTCTATCTGATGTGCCTGACCGAACTCCAGGACGAGCGGAAGATCTATATCCTGGCCATAGTGTTTCTGGTATCGGTGGCTCTGGAGGGCTGCTTCGGCCTCTACCAGAACTTCATTTCCAAGCCCCCGATCGATCCCAGCTGGGTGGACTCCACTGCCTTTTCGTATATCCTGGTGCGGGTCTTCGGCACCCTGGACAACCCCAACATCATGGCCCAGTACCTGATCCCCGGCGTCATCATGGGCCTGGCGTTAGTATTTCAGCGGTCAGCGGTCAGCGGCCAGGGGTCTGGCCTCCGACCTCCGACCTCCGATAAAGTGCGGCTGTCCACCCGGGTGCTGTTCCTGTTCGGGGTGGCCGTCGCCGGAGCATCCCTGGTCTATACCTGGTCGCGCATGGGCTGGCTGGCTCTGGGCCTGGCCATCGCCGTCTTCCTGCTGTTCTACGATTGGCGTCTGCTGCTGCTGGCAGCGGCGGCAGTGTTCCTGGGGGTGATGCTGAGGCCAGATCTGCTGTCCAGCCGCCTGACCAGCATCGTCAACCTGTCCCAGGACTCATCTATATTTTACCGTGTCCAGATCTGGCAGGTGGCTGCGCATATGATCAGAGATTTCTGGTTCAGCGGGGTGGGTCCCGGTTCTGCCTCCTTTCAGCTGATCTATGACCGGTTCTATGCGATTTACGGCATGAGGGCGTATCATACTCACAACCTCTATCTGGAGATGCTGGTGGAGTATGGGGTGTTCGGCTCGCTGATCTTCCTGTGGCTGTTGCTCAGCTACTTTGTTTATAGCCTGAAGCGGGTGTTTGCTCGTCTGGATACTGCAGGCCGGGCGCTTCATCCGGCCGGATTTACCAAGATGGCTGCCATAGCGGGCCTGGCCTCCATGGCCAGTTACCTGTTCATGGGCCTGACAGAGGACTGCTGGTATAGCTTCAAACTGGTTTTCCTGTTCTGGCTCCTGCTTTCCGTGACGATCTCCTCTGCCCGGCTGTTGGCCCGGGAAAAAGATACCGCAGGGGCTGCAGCCCGGGTTGCAGGGGGTGCGGAGGGCTGATGGCCGGGTCGGGGAGCAAGACCGGCCAGCCGCCCCTGAGAGTGCTGCATATCGTCAGCGATACCAACATCGGAGGCGCCGGCCGCCTGTTGTTGAGCTTCTTGGCCTGCTATGATCGCCAGCGGCTTCAGGTGTACGTGCTCTGTCCGGCCGGTTCCCTGCTGGCGGAACGGTGCGCAGCCAATCCGGAGGTCTCGGTATTAACCCTGCCTGAACTGCCGGCAGACGAATCCTTCGCTCCAGGGCGGCTCTGGAAACAGATACCGGCCATCATCAGGGTGATCAGACAGCACCGGATCGATGTGGTGCACACCCACGCCAGTTTCGCCGGACGGCTGGCTGCCAGATTGGCCGGTGGGGCTTGCGTGATCTATACCAGGCACCGGCTGGAGACGGAAGCGGGCGGGAAGAGCCTGCGATCGCGGCTGCTCAGCCGGGTCAACAATTACACCTGCGACCGTGTGGTGGCGATCAGCCGGGCGGTCCGGAACGATTTGCTCAGCCAGGGAGTGCAGGAACGCAAGATCGCCCTGATCTATAACGGGATCGATCTGGCTAATTTTCAGCCGCAGCTGTCACCGCCTGCGGCCACTGCCCCCGTGATCGGCCTGGTCGGCCGCCTGGAGCCGGAAAAAGGCCACCGCTGCTTCCTGGATGCGGCCCGGATACTGCTGGACAAGCGCGGCGAATGCCGCTTCTGGATCGTGGGCACCGGTTCCCTGTGGAAAGAATTGCAGAATTACGCCTGGAAGCTGGGGATTGCCGGCCAGGTAACTTTCCTGGGTTTGCGGGACGATATACCCGAGCTGCTGGCCCAGATGTCGGTAGTGACGGTGCCGTCCCTCAACGAGGCTTTCGCCCTGAGCCTGGTAGAGGCCATGAGCATGGGCAAACCATGCGTGGCCAGCAATATCGGAGGTATTCGGGAGATTTTGGTGGACCGGGAGAACGGCCTGCTGGTCGAGCCCGGCAACCCCCGGGCCCTGGCGTCGAGGGTCGCCTGGCTGCTGGAGCACCCGGATGAAGCCCGGCAGATGGGCGAGGCAGCAGCCAGGAGCGTTGCCTCACGATTCGATGCCCGGGTGATGACAGAACGGCTGACGGCGCTCTATGCGGAATGCGTTCAAGAGAGAGGGAACAAAACCCAACATATTAGGTTTCCTGGGGGCAAGTGATTGCTGACGGGATCAGGAGATCTGTTAAAAATGGCAAGATTGTGTTATAATATAGTGGTTTATACGATAAGACAAGCTATCATGTCGGCGTCAACAGGAGGCTGCCAGCGACCGTTATGGTTGAACAGCATGAACTTCTGGGAGCCCGTGAGATCCAGGATATCATCCCGCACCGTTATCCTTTCCTGCTGGTTGACCGGATTGTGGAACTGGAGACAGGCAAGCGGGTGGTGGGAATCAAGAATGTCAGCGTTAACGAACCCTATTTCCAGGGCCATTTCCCCGGGTACCCGGTGATGCCGGGTGTCCTGATCGTGGAAGCGATGGCCCAGGTAGGAGCGGTGGCCCTGCTGAAGCTGCCTGCCAATACCGGGAAACTGGGGCTGTTTGCGGGCATCGACAAATTCCGGTTCCGGCAACAGGTGCGCCCCGGCGACCAGTTGCGGATCGAGGTGGAGTTTCTGAAGATCAGGGGCAGTATTGTCAAGGCACAGGCTCGGGCCTTCGTGGAGGGCAAGATAGCCGCGGAGGGCGAGCTTTTATTCGCCCTGGGAGAGGCTTAACCTGCAAGGGGAGATGGAAAGATATGAGATTGCCGCTGTTGATATGGGGAGTGCTGCTGGCCTTTGCGGTTCCCCTGCTATTGACGCCGCTGGTCAAGAAGCTGGCTCTGGCTGCTGGTGCTGTTGATATGCCCGGGCCGCGCAAGGTGCACACCCGGCCGGTTCCCTGCTGGGGCGGCCTGGGGATCTACCTGGGCTTTGCTGCTGCCATAGCCGTCGTGGCTACTCTGCCCCTCCAAAAGGAGGTCGTCGGAATGCTGGCCGGTGGCCTGGTGATCCTGGCGGTGGGCATGATCGACGACTGGATGGGGATACCTCCCCTCGCCAAGCTGATCGGGCAGGTCATAGCCGCCGTGGTGGCAGTCTCCTTCGGTGTCAGTGTACATTTCGTGTCCAACCCCTTCTTTGGCGGCATCATACCCCTGGGATACCTGACCATACCCGTGACCATTGCCTGGCTGGTGGGCATCACCAACGCCCTCAACCTGGTGGACGGCCTGGACGGCCTGGCGGCGGGAATCGCCGCCATCTCGGCGGGCATTGTGGCTGTTGTCTCCTTCAGCCAGAACATGGTGGTGCCAGGAGCCTGTTCCCTGTTCTTGGGGGCATCCGCCCTGGGTTTCCTGCCCCATAACTGGCACCCGGCCGGGATCTTCATGAAGGATGCCGGCTCTATGTTCCTGGGCTTCACCCTGGCCTCCGTGGCGGCCATCGGCCTGACCAAGTCGGCTACCGCCTTCTCCCTGATCCTGCCGATCCTGATCCTGGGCATTCCGATCTCCGACATGCTCCTGGCCATTATTCGCCGGTTGATGCGGGGACAGAACATCATGACCGCCGACCGGGAGCATATCCACCACCGCCTGCTGGACCTGGGCCTGACCCATAGGCAGACGGTGCTGGCGATCTATGGCGTCAACCTGCTCCTGGGGGGCAGCGCCGTGTTGCTGAACTTTCTGACTACCGGCCAGGGATTGGTGATGCTCTTCCTGCTCTGTGCGGCAGTGCTATTCCTGGCTAACAGGGCGGGGCTGCTATCGCTGGGGCGGAATCCTGTCGCCGAGGCTGCCCATTCCCGGGCTGCCGGGGAAAGCAGCGTTCACAAGTAAGACCCGGAATCGGGGAGGAGTGGCGACATGAGAGCACGGCCCCTGGTGATGTATCTGACCCTCGTAGCGATCGGCGTCGTTGCGGGATTTTTTTTAAGCTCGCGGGTCATGGCCGGAAGCGCCCAGCCCGGTTCAGCCGCTGACCCGCTGGTGTCTAAAAGCTACGTCGACCAGCAGGTGGCTGCTTTGAACAAACAGATCGCCGACCTGGAGCAGGCCGTGGCCCAGCTTCAGAAACAACAGGGGATCACACCGATCCAGCCGGCTCCGGCAACCCAGACTGCTCAGCCTGTCCAGACCTCCGCCGCCAAGCAAGTCTATATCAAAGCCGAAAACAACAGCGTGAACCTGAGGCAGGGTCCTGGCACCAACTACTCGATAGTGGGCACCCTCGGCAGAGGCAAGCCCGGTGTCGAACCGATGACCATGCTGGCCCAGAACAGCGGCTGGGATCAGGTGCGGCTTCCGGACGGAAGAACCGGCTGGATTTCCGGCAGTCTGGTGGAATTGCGCTAGATTTTCGCACGGCTAACCCGCTGCTGAAATCCTGTCTTACCTCTCCCCGATCACCTCTTTGGCCAACTGATAGGCGAACTTTGCATCATCCAGGGCTTGCTCCGCTTGCTGGCAGGTGTATTCCTGCACGGGGATGCAGTTCTGATCGCCGTAAAAAGAGATATTTCGCTCCCGCCCCAGCCGTTCGGAGATGGCTCCCAGGCGATCCGCAGCCCGGGCTGCGGGCTGCGGCAGCTGATTCTGCCGCTCCTTGAAGAACCGCCCGATGTCATGTTGTTTGGGGGGCTCGATCCCGGCCTGGAACAGGATGCCTTTCAAGGCCAGTTCCACCAACTCCTGGGCCTCCCGTACCACGTCTGAATAAGACTTCTCTTGTAACAACAGGGCCAGGGCCTTGAGCCGCGCTTCGGCCTTTTCGATGTCGCTCTGGGCCAGGGCCAGTTGTGTCGATTGTTTCATCTGTTACCACCCTTCCTATCTTGGCAAACCTGACCTGTGGCTTGCTGGCTTAGTGTATGCGAAATTGGTTTCTCCATGCAAACCGTAAAACACGTAAACGCGGGGACGGTTCTCACGTTCCGCTCAGAGACCTTTGATCTACTCGATCCAGGGCGATCGTTTCTCTAATCTCATTTAGAATAAGTATGATCTGGCATTATGAGTGATATAATGTTTCCGGCGAAGAATTTTGCCGCAGCATCTTGCGTTGGAGATTTAAAGGGGAACATAGTGCACAACCTGCTCAACCAACTGCCTGAATACAAACAAGCCCTGGCTGCCCTGCAGCGAGGGCAATCTCCGTTGCTGATCACCGGGGCCGGGGGGTCCTGCCGGTCGCTGCTGGGCGCGGCTCTTTACGAGCAGGGATGCTATAGTGGAACACTGCTGGTGGTGGTGCCCGGGCTCGACCAGGTGGGCGCCTGGCTGCGGGACCTGGAAAACCTGCTCCCGGAACGGAATGTTCTGTTCTTCGAGCCGGCTGAAGCCCTGCCTTTCGAGGTGGTGGCGGCCAGCCGGGAGCCTACCGCCGGTCGCCTGCAGGTTCTGGCGGCGCTGCGGGATCCCTCCGGGCGGCCGCCGGTAATCGTCGCTCCAGTGGAGGCTCTGCTGCCGAAACTGCTCCCGCCACAGCAGTGGGAACGGGCGGCGGTGGCTCTGGATGTCGGCAGCCAGTACGATCTGGCCGGCCTACCGGGCCAATTGGTGCATTCCGGTTACACCAGGGTCGATTTGGTGGGTGTGCCCGGGCAGTTTGCCCTGCGTGGCAGCATTCTGGACATCTTTCCTTTTCAGGGCGTTCCCGTCAGGCTGGAGTTCTGGGGGGACGAGATCACTTCGATCAAAGAACTCGATCCGGCCAGCCAGCGCTCCCAGACAGCCGTGGAACGGGTCACTGTCTGGCCGGCCCGGGAATTTATCTATGACCCGTCGGCAGCTGGGCAGGCGGGGGAACGGATCAGGGAAGCCTACCGCCTCCGGCGGGAGCAGTTGAAGGGGAACCGCAGCGCCGCTGTGCGCCTGAATCAGCGTCTGACCCGCTTCCTGGAGATGGCGGAGGATGGCATGGGCGGCTCTCTCAATCTGGTGCAGCCCTACTTCTATCCTGAGCAGGTCTCCCTGCTCAGCTATCTCCCTGCAGGCTCCCTGGTGGTGATCGACGAACCCCTCCGCTTCCAGGAACAGTGCCGGGCGCAGGTGGCCCTGCTGGAGTCCGACTACCGCCGCCTGTTCCAGGAAGGCCAGTCCTTTGCCCCCTGGCAGGAGTACTATCTGAGCGAGGATGAATTGCATCGCGACCTGGCGGCCCTGCCTCTGGTTTGTCTGGCTCATTTGCTCACCAGAGCGGGCCGCTTCGAGCCTCAGGCTTCGGTACGAGTGACCGTCAAGGAGATGCAGCCCTTTCTCGCCCGCCCCGACCTGCTGGCTCCGGAGGTGCGTACCTGGCTGCAGAATGGGATGACGGTGCTGCTGCTGGCTCAGACTGGGGAGCGCCTGGAGCGCTTGGAACAGAACCTGAGAGACCATGATCTGGCGCCCTTGAAAGCCCGGTCCTGGCCACTCAAGTTGGACCCCGGGCGCCTCCACGCGGCGGTGGGGCAGCTCAGCCAGGGATTCGAGCTGCCTGGCCTGCTTGCTGTGGTGACCGGGGAGGAGCTTTACGGGCGCAAGCGGGTGCGCACCCGGTCCCAGGTCCGGGCGGCGGAGACGCGGGGGGCGCTGCCGGAACTGGCGCCGGGCGACTACGTGGTGCACGTGCACCACGGCATCGGGCGCTACCTGGGCATCAGGGAGATGACTGTGGATGGCCGCACCAAGGATTATCTGGAAGTGGCCTATTTTGGCGCTGACCGGCTCTACGTGCCGGTGGACCAGCTGACCCTGATCCAGAAGTACACGGGGCCCGAGGGAGTCATCCCCAAGCTCTCCAAGCTCGGAGGCTCCGATTGGGCGCGCCTCAAACAGCGGGTCAGGAAGCGGGTGCTGGAGCTGGCAGTCGATCTGGTGGCCCTCTATACCGAGCGGGTGCAGAGCCCGGGCCACGCCTTCGCCTCTGATACCGTGTGGCAGCGGGAATTTGAGGCGGCCTTCCCCTACACCGAGACCCCGGACCAGTTGCAGGCGATCACCGATGTCAAGGCGGATATGGAACGCCCTCAGCCCATGGACCGGCTGGTCTGCGGGGATGTGGGCTTCGGCAAGACCGAGGTGGCCCTCAGGGCGGCCTTCAAGGCAGTGCAGGACGGCAAGCAGGTGGCGGTGCTGGTCCCGACCACCGTCCTGGCCCAGCAGCACGAACATACTTTTAAGGAGCGCTTTGACCGCTACCCCGTGCGGATTGAGGTGCTGAGCCGGTTCCGTTCGCCACGGCAGCAGAAAGCCATCATCAGCGACCTGTCCAGGGGGCTGATCGACGTGATCATCGGCACGCATCGCATTCTCTCGGAGGATGTCCGGTTCAAGGACCTGGGCCTGCTGGTGGTAGACGAGGAGCAGCGCTTCGGGGTCAACCACAAGGAGCGGATCAAGCTGCTCAAGACCAACGTGGATGTGATCACGCTTACGGCCACCCCGATCCCCCGGACGCTGCAGCTCTCCCTGTCCGGGGCGCGGGACATGAGCGTCATCGAGACGCCGCCGGAGGAGCGGATGCCGGTCCAGACCTACGTCCTGGAGTACCAGCCGGAACTGGTGCGGGATGCCATCCTGAGAGAGATCCAGCGGGGCGGGCAGGTTTTCTACCTTCACAACCGGGTGCAGACCATCGAACGCTGCCTGCTGTTCCTCGAGGGGCTGGTGCCGGAGGCCTCATTCCGGATCGCCCACGGGCAGATGAAGGAGGAGGACCTGGAAGAGGTGATGCTGGACTTCCTGAACCGCCGGTTCAGCGTCCTGATCTGCACGACCATCATCGAGAACGGCCTGGATCTGACCAATGTCAATACCCTGATCGTGGAGCGGGCGGACACCTTCGGGCTGGCCCAGCTCTATCAGTTGCGCGGCCGGGTCGGCCGGTCGAGCCGCCTGGCCTACGGCTACTTCACCATTCCGGAAAACATGATGCTGACCGAACAGGCCGAGAAGCGCCTGCGGGCGTTACAGGAGTTCACGGAATTCGGATCCGGCTTCAAACTGGCCCTGCGCGACCTGGAAATCCGCGGGGCGGGCAACATCCTGGGAGCCGAGCAGCACGGGCATATGGCCGCCTTGGGTTTCGAACTGTACAACCAGATGCTGGGTGAGGCGGTGCAGGAACTGAAGGGGGAGGCGAAGGCCGGCGCCGGGAGCCAGCCGGGTGAATCCGGAGCCGGCACGGGGCGCCGCAGTGCGGCGCCCAACTGGGAACTGCACCACGGGGACAGCTTCATCCCCGACACCTACGTGACCGATGGGCGCCAGAAGGTGGAGATCTACCGGCGCCTGGCGGCGGTAGAGACGCTGCCGGAGGTGGAGAGCCTGACTGCGGAACTGCGGGACCGGTTCGGTCCGCTGCCCCCACCGGTGGCTCACCTGCTTGGACTGGCCCGAATGCGGTTAAAGGCCCGGGAATCGCACGTCCAGGATGTGCAGCACAGCGATCACACACTGATAGTGCGTTTTGACAGTGAGGGGGCGCCCCGGGGCAGTGCCCTGGCTCACTGGGGCAAGGTCTTCGATCGGCGGATCAGCTTCTCCGCGGTGGGGGACCTGGAAATGCGGATCGAGACCCGCGGCCTCACCCCGGAGCAATTGGTCGGGATGCTGAACCAGGCCCTGGCCCCCTGATCATGCGAGCAGTACAAGCGGGGCGCCTTTCACCGGCCAATCCCTATAAGGCCGGCTCCCAAACGCTTTGTTTTGACGATACTGTTGCGTTGGTGAGGAGTTTCCTAAGGAAGCGAGGGAATATTTCTGTGCTTTCCGGGATAGAAAGCAGTAGTAGATAAGAACTAAGCACGAGAACCGTCCCCGTGTTTACATGTTTAAGCATGGAGTGGACGGATGCCGACCGCCCAGGCAGGATTTCACCTGCGCGGGGGCGAAGTTTATGCGTAGCCCAGGGGCAAACTGCTGAGCAAATAAGGAACTAGGGGTGGAGCGGGTTGGATCAGGAGAACGGTTCACAGCTAAAGGAATCATTGCCGCAGGAAGCACCAGGGCATGGCTGGCCTTACTGGCCACAACTGTCGGTATTTATCGTGATGCTGCTCGTGGCGGGCCTCTGGTACTGGTGGTCGGAAAGCGGAGACTGGGTGATTCGGGTCAACGGGGCACCGATCTCCAGGGCTGCATGGCAACAGGAAACCAACCGCACCGAGATCTCCATGGCCAGCACGTTGGGGTTTGATGTCCAGGCGCCAGGCAATGAAAAGATCAGGGCGGAGATATCCAAGGAAGTCTTGAAGCAGATGGTGGAACGGGCGCTGTTGAGCCAGGCCGCATCCCGGGCCGGCATTGCTGCTGCGCCGGGGGATGTTGCGGTGCGGATCATGATGGATGAATTGAACGCCGGTGGTCAGGATAGGATGGCCCAGGTCCTGCAATCTCAGGGTTATAACCTGGATCAGTATCGCCGGCTGGTTGCAGAGATGCTCACCATCAGCAAACTTAACGAATATGTGACCAAGAACGTGGTGGTAACAGAAGAGGAGATCAGGGCTGTCTACAAGTCTGATCACGACCTGCTGACCACGCCGGAGCAGGTGAAGGTGGGCCAGATCCTGGTGCCGACCAAGGAGAAGGCTGCGGCCCTGATCGCCGAGTTGGACAAGGGCGCCAATTTTGAGAAACTGGCCGACAGCAACTCCATCGACCCCGGAGTCAAGGATAGCCATGGTGTGGTCGGTTACATCACCAGGGATGACCCCAAGATTCCGGATGCCTTCAGAGCGGCCGCCTTCAGCACGCCCGCCGGCGCCTATGCCAGGCAGCCGGTACAGTCCGAATTTGGCTGGCACGTGCTGTTTGTCTATGATAAGAAGGCGGCGCAGTTGATGAGCTATGCGGATGCCCACAGTCAATTGCAGCAGCAGCTGCTGGCAAGCAAAAAAAATGATGTTTTTGAAGGGTATCTGAACAGGCTGCAGGAGAACAGCCTGATCGAACGCCGGGTACGGCAGCAGGACGTGCCGAAGCCCTTCTAATTGCAAACAGGACCAAAATTAACTTTGATGTGGAAAATAATGAATAAATCCTTCCTCCAGGTTATATACTATTCGTGAGAACTCGGGTTCAAGGCTTGAGCGCTCAGAAATCTCATCTTGGTATAGAAGGGGGGATAATGCTTGAAAGCAACAGGCATAGTACGCCGCATCGACGACCTAGGTCGCGTGGTAATTCCTAAAGAGATCCGCCGAACCCTACGGATTCGGGAGGGTGATCCCCTCGAAATCTTCGTGGACCGGGAAGGCGAGGTAATCCTCAAGAAATATTCACCGATCGGTGAACTGGGAGACTTCGCCAAAGAATATGCAGACTCCTTGCATGAGGCGATCGGTCACATCGCATGCATTGCCGATCGGGACAACATCATCGCTGTGGCGGGTGCGGCTAAGAAGGAGTTTTTGAATAAGCCGATTGGCGTTGCTGTCGAGAAAGTGATGGAGGAGCGCAAGCCGATCCTTATCAGCAAGGCAGGGGAGCATCCCTTCTGCAAGGGTTGTCTTACAGAAGAGGAAGAAGAGACTTGCAAGTTTTCCAGCGAGGTGATTGCTCCGATCATCTCAGAAGGCGACCCGATAGGCGCCGTGATCATCTGCTCCAAGGAGCCGAATGTGAAGATGGGCGAGTTGGAACTGAAGCTTGCTGAAACCGCGGCCGGATTCCTGGCCAAGCAGATGGAGAGTTAGGCTGGCCGTGTGAGTCGCTCAGGCTGTTATTTAACTAAGGTGGCGTACAGGCCGCCTTAATTTTTTATCCGATAGCTAACCGCCGCTAAGACTCCCGCTTCTTGAAGCGGGAGCGCCGTATCCGGGCTGACGCCCACCCCCATGCAGCCCAGCCGATGCCGGCAATTGGGCCGTATAAAACATGGTGAGCCATCTATCCAACAGAGTAATAACAAAAACCCCGCAGCTTGTGGGTTGCGGGGTGCCGTTAGGCAAAATTGGAAGGCTTGTCCAGCATGCCGGCAGCTCGGCTAGACGGCCTCCTTGGCCATCTCCTGGAAGCACTCCTTGCAGATGTTCTTGCCGCGGTAGTGCTGCACATCCTCAGCATTTCCACAGAAGATGCAGGCGGGTTCGTACTTCTTGAGGATGATCTTTTCCCGGTCAACATAGATCTCCAGGGCATCTTTCTCGGCAATGCCCAGAGTGCGCCGTAGTTCGATCGGGATGACGACTCTTCCAAGCTCGTCAACTTTCCTGACCACACCGGTTGACTTCAAAATTTTCCTCTCCCTCCTTATAATAAACTTCGACAATTTTCTCTGACATAAACGATACCATCTCTTCCATTAATAGTCAACCCTTTAAATTGCATTAAAATATAAAATATTGCACTAAATTACATAAAGCGAAACTTGCGTCGGGCGAGGGGTGATCTCGCCCGATGCTTAGTTGAGCAGATCCAGGAGCTTAACGCCCCTTACCTCCACTGTTTGCAGAAGCGAGGCGTCTTGAACTTCATCCAATATCGGGAAGAGGCATTAGGGGCGGTTAGCTATCGGATGCTTTTACCGACTGTCCGGACCTTATATTTGCATGAATGCAAGACAACGGTATATACTCTGAACAAATGGTTACTTCATGAGCATGCACTCTTATGGTATATTTATTGTAAAAAGGGATGAAATTCGCAAAATAAACAAGATATTTCCGCAGGCCGGCATAGTTTGACGGGCCGGCCACCTGATTGCCGGACGGGAAGAAAATTTACCGGGGAAGAGGTGCTAGCGTGCCTGAAGATCGCATCTATAAAAATGAAGAGAGGATCCATTTGCTTACCAAGGCTTGCTATCTTTATTACAATGAATATTTAACCCAGTCTCAGATAGCCGGCCAATTGGGAATAACAAGGCAGATGGTGTCGCGCTTGCTGCAGAGAGCGAAAAAAGAGGGGATCGTGCATATCCAGATCGATAGCCCGACCATATCGATCGCCGATCTCGAGGTCAAACTGCAGAAAGCGTATAATCTCAAATCCGCCATCGTGATCAAGGATGCAGGCATATCTTCCCAGAACCTTAAAGATAAATTGGGAGTGACCGCGGCTAAATTTCTGCAGGAAGTGCTGGCGCCCGGATTGACAGTAGGTTTGGGCTGGGGCACGACCTTGCGCGCTATGGCTGAATATTTCAGCAGGAATAACAATGCGGTGGTGCCAGGAGTGGAGGTGGTCCAGCTGATGGGAGGCATGAACAACGTAGAATATAATGTGCTGGCGCAGGACATCGTCAGGCTGATCGCCATCTCCCTCGAAGCAAGAGATCATTACCTTCTGGCGCCGTGTATCGTGAAAGACCAGAAGGCCCGGGATATGTTTTTGCGCGAGGTCATCATCAAAGATGTGTTTGAGAGATATAAAGAACTGGACTACGCTTTTCTCGGAATAGGTACCGTCACCGATGATTCTATCGTGGCCCAATCCGGCAATGCCAATGCTGCAGAAATTAACGAGCTGCGCCAATATGGCGCGGTGGGAGAGATATGCCTGCGATACTTTGACCAGAACGGCTGTTTTTTAACGGCGACTCCTTTCAGCCAGAGAATCATCAGTATTGAAATAGAGCAATTGAAAAAAATTAAAAATGTTGTTGCTGTCGCCGGCGGGGCCGAAAAGCACGAGGCGATATCGAGCGCTCTGAAGAGCGGGATTATCAAAATATTGATTACGGACGAAGACGCTGCCAGATTCTTGCTGGCGCAGTAAAACAACTGCGCCTTATCGGCGTCGCTGCCCGGCTGCGGTAGCCGGAAGGCATCATCAGGCTGTTCATTTATTGTCACGATCGTGTTTAGATCGCGGCAATTTTTTTTATTTTTTAAGGGATAAGAAAGCAGGAGAATGATTTCGTGATGAAGAATAAGTGGGCATAAGATACATTGATGAGCAAATGCTCACATTTTTTGGCTGAAGGCAGAGAGCATGGGATTAGTTGGCTGAAATTAGCTAATATTATCAATGCCGGCGTTGAGTTAAGAGGCGCCATTTTGAGGTGAAGCAGATGAATGAGGAGTTAAGTTCAAGAGAACGGGTACGGTTGACTCTGGAACATAAGCAAACAGACCGGATTCCCATCGATCTCGGCGGATCGGATGTCACCACCATTACCAGTGCCCCCTATGAGAGATTGAAGTCCTTAGTGGGCATACAGCTGCCGACTAAAATATTTGCGCGGCGTTTTCAGTCCGTTTTCGTCGATGCGGAGGTGCAGCAGATATTCCATTGCGATCTTCGCCCGGTACCATACCGCGCCTCCCGCAAGGCCAAGGCCAATCCGAGCACGGAGATGGGCTTTATCGACGAGTGGGGGGTGTCATACCGTCGTCCCGTAGACGGCCTCTATTACGATATAGTCGAATATCCGCTGGCGCATGCCGCCATCGGTGATCTGGAGCGGTATGACTGGCCGGATCCGGACGATCCCGACCGCGTCGAGGGCGTTGCTGAGGAAGCCCGCTACTGGTTTGAGCACTCTCAATTTGCGCTCCTGGGCCCCGGCTCTTCCTGCAGTCTTTTCGAGCAGTGCTGGTATCTGCGCGGATTCGAGCAGTTCCTTGTCGATCTGATGATCAACAAGGAGTTTGCCCACGCTCTCATGCGCAAGGTGCTGGACGTTCGATTGAAAATGTATGGCAACTACCTGGAGCAGGCCGGCAGATACCTGGACCTGGTTTACGTGGCCGATGATATTTCCATGCAGACTGGTCCGATCATGTCGCCGGCCACGTACAGGGAGATGATCAAACCATATCAGAAAGAGTACTTCCAGTTTATCAAGAACAAGAGCCAGGCCAAACTTTTCTACCACTGCTGCGGCAACGTGAAGCCGTTCCTGGAAGACCTGATCGAAATCGGGATCGATGTGCTTAACCCGGTTCAGGTGACGGCGACAGGCATGGACCCGGCCGAACTCAAACGGGTCTATGGAGATCGCCTGGTCTTCTGGGGCGGCATCGATACCCAGCAGTTGCTGCCCAAGGGTTCACCCGCCGAGGTGCGGCAGGAAACGAGAAGAATCATCGATATTATGGCGCAGGGCGGAGGGTACGTGTTATCTGCCGTACACAATATTCAAGCGGATACAGCGGCGGAAAATATTGTTGCCATGTTAAATGCGGCTTTTGAATATGGCGGTTGGCGATGATCTTCTGACCTGATACCGGAGCATGCTTTAGGGCGGCTGGCGGGATATTCTAAGGGATTAATTTTCAATTTATCCGATAGCTAACCGCCGCTAAGACTCCCGCTTCTTGAAGCGGGAGATAAGCGGCGCTAAGCCGGGTACCCATTGGGTGGGATAACATCTTCTAAGATTCAGATGGGGTTAAAACCCCACCTGAATCAAGAATTTGTTTATGGGGGGAATATCTACAATGGCACAGGTTTATTTTCTTGGCATTGATGCTGGCACTACGGTAATCAAGACTGTGCTCTTCGATGATACCGGGGCAGAATTGATCGTTGCATCGCGTCAGGTTCCCGTCACCCATCCCCAGCCGGGGTGGGCGGAGCAGGACATGAATACGGTCTGGTCGGCGGCCAGGGATACTATTGTGGAAGTCCTCAGCAGATCCACGGTCCCCAAAAGCGCCATCAGGGGTGTGGCGGTCGGCGGCCAGGGCGGCGGGAGCTGGTTCATCGGCCATGACGGGCGGCCACTGAGGCCGGCAGTACTCTGGCTGGATAGCCGGACCAAAAACGTTATCGAACAGTGGCAGCAGGACGGCAGGTATGAGCAGCTTTACAGGGCTTCGGGCTGGCAGGTATATACGGGATTGGGACCGTGCACCATCCTGCCGTGGTTTGTGGAGCACGAGAGAGAGACCCTGAAAGCATCCAGGGCGGTCGGGTATTGCAAGGACTGGCTGAAGTTCTGTCTGACCGGTGAGATCAGTACTGACGAGACAGATCTGCTGGCCATGACCGATCCCCATACCCGGAACTATTCGGATGAGATCTTTGACATCACCGGTATTACGGAGTGGAAACATCTTTTTCCGAAGATAATTCCTTCTGCGGCGATTGCCGGCAGGGTTTCGCACCGGGCCGCAGAGGAGACGGGATTGCCTGAAGGATTGCCGGTGGCTTCCGGTTCCATCGATGTGGCGGCTACGGCCCTGGGCGTCGGCTGCGTGAGCAGGGGCGATGCGGCCTCGATTTTGGGAACGGCCGCTATCCACCTGCTCGTATCTGATGAACCGGCCTTCAACAAGGCCTATAGCATATCGCAGCACTGTGCCCCGGGTACCTGGCTGTTCAATTGCATGGCCATGATGGCGGCTTCCTGCCTGAACTGGTTCGAACGGGAATTCTGCCTGGCCGAAAGGCTGGAGGCAACAGAAAAAGGACTTACTAAATACGATATCATCAACAGCCAGGTGGACAGCGTGCCGATAGGCGCCAACGGGGTGATTTTTCTACCCTATCTGCAGGGGGAGCGGGCCCCCTTTGTGAAGCCTGAAGCCCGGGGTGATTTCTTTGGCCTGGGCGATTGGACGAAACGCCAGGATCTCCTGAGGGCGGTCTATGAAGGTGTGGCGCTGGCCACTCTGGATAACCACAGATCCCTCGGTCAGGGTATGGAATTCCAGGAATTCTGGCTGGCCGGCGGCGGCAGCCAGAGCCCGGTCTGGTCCCAGATCGTCTGCGATGCTACCGGCAAGAGGGTGAAAGTTCCCTTCGGCACAGAATTCGGCGCCAGGGGAGCGGCGATCAATGCCGCTGTAGCGGTAGGCTATTTTGAGGATCACGCCGCTGCGGTCAGGTCGATGGTCAGGGTGGCCCGCATCCATGAGCCGGTTGCAGAGAACACGGCAAAGTATGCCCAGCTATACGAGATCTACCGCGATCTGGGGAAACGCCTCTGGGATCTGTGGCCGAGGATGTATCGATTTGTTGAGGGCAATGATTGAGAGCGCCCCGCACAGGCACGAAAAAGAAGGAATATTGTCGGTAGCAGAGAATAATAAGCGATGAGCATTAATGATAGAAGTGAGAAAATGCTCATTAATTGCAGGGCTTTTTACTCCCCAAGTTTTTCATTTCATGAGGCATGAAGCTATCGTTGGATGATTTAACGATAAGAGAGGTGTTGCCTTAGGAGCATAGTCGTTGAGAGTGCCTGTACGGAGGCTGCTAGTAGTCCGGGAAGGCAACATCCAAGCAAATGTTATAGGAGGGGTTAAAGAGTGTTTAAGGGCAAATACTATTGGATTCCGATCTGTTTGGTAAGCGTGTTGCTCGTGGGACTTCTCTCAGGATGTAGCAAGGGCCAGCAGCAGACGGCACAAAACGGCCCCAAGGTGATCAAGGTGGCATGGCTGAGCTACAACCTGAATGACGATTGGTTCCAGTCAACCCTGGCCTTTGCCAAGATCGAGGCAGCGCGGATCGAAAAGAGAGATAACGTCAAGTTTGAATTCATACCGTACGACGGCGGGACCAAAGAAGAGACTCAGCTATCGCAGGTTGATAATATTATTACCAAGCATGAAGCGGATATGGTGTACGTAGAGCCGATCAACGAGAAGGCTATGGCCAATGCGATTACCAAGATCAACCAGCAGATGAACGTTCCCATCGGCGCAGCCGGCATCACCGCCAGCGGTGGGAAATATCTTTACGTGGGCTTGGACAACGTTGCCGTCAACAAAGGGGTGGGAGACTACCTGATCAAGCTGCTCACCCAGAAATACGGCCCACCGGCAAATTGGGCAAAGGCTGGCGGAGTGATCGTGGAGATACTGGGACCGGCCGGTCTGAAGATCTCCCAGGACCGCTCTGTCGGGTTCCACCAGGCGCTCGATCCGATCGTGGCGGCAAACCCGGGGGTGCAGGTGGTTCAAGTGACCAGCAACTGGGACACGGCAACGGCTTTCAAGGTGATGACCGATGCGGTCCAGCGCTATGGAAATAAAATTATCGGCGTCTATTCATCCTCTGACCGTCCGGCTACGATGGGGGCCTACAAGGCATTTTCCAACGCAGGAATGGGCTATCCCGTAGGCGACCCCAAGCATATACCGATCGTGACCTATGACGGCACTGTTAGCGGCATGCAGAATGTCCGCGACAAGACCATTGATATGATCGCCGAGCAGCCGGCTGAAGGGTACAGCTATCTGGTCATGGAGTACCTGTATCAGTGGTATAAGAGTGGCTATGATTCACTTCCCAAGGCAGGCACGACCCTGACAGCGGATCAGCTGAAGCAGCAATTCAACTGGGACGAGACGACTGGCGTACAGTTCTGGGCTCCGGTCAAAGTAGTGCCCGGACTCAACTGGGACGGCATCTGGATGCAGCCGCAGAGCCCGGTCATACCAGATCAGGTTTCCCCGACGGAAAAATTCGAGTGGGGCAACTATCTGAGCAGGGATAACAACGGAAAATATCCCTGGGAAGCTGGATATATTCCCAAAGGATAAGCGTACCTTCAATCTGTTAAAGATGATATGATGATATGCCGGGGACAGGCTCTGTCCTGTCCCCAATCATTTTTTTGATCCATTTGGGAGGGGCAGAGGCATGCAGGATATTGAAAGCGCGCAGATTGCTGGGATGCTGCATCCGGCCATAGATAAACAGGTAATTTATCGACTTGCTAACATCTCCAAATGGTATCCCGGAACAATAGCCCTGCAGGATATCAATTTTGAACTTTACGAAGGGGAGATCCACGGTCTGGTAGGCAAAAACGGCGCCGGCAAATCGACCTTCACAGGCATCATGTTTGGTAGCGTCCAGCCGTCACAGGGTGAGACCTTCATTGCCGGGAACAGGGTAGACAAATTGACGCCCTGGAAGGCCAAGAAACTGGGCATATTTCTGGTTCCGCAGATCACCGAATTCGCCTTGGACCTGAGCATCGCCGAGAACATGTTTCTGGGCAGTTTTCCCCTGCTCGCCAACGGGTTTATCGACACAGGCCTGATCCTCAAAAAGACGGCAGAGATCATTGAAAAGCTGGATTTGAATCTTACCCCTGACATCCCTATGAGGCGTGTCACTCTTGAAGACCGGCAGTTGCTCCAGGTAGGCAAGGGCTTCTGGGTGGAGGACGCCAAGATCGTCCTGCTGGATGAAGTTACGGCCACCCTGAGTCTGAGAACTAGAAAAAAGTTTTTCGAAATTCTGCGCTCCGTGGTCAAACAGGACCGCAAGACGGTCGTCCTGATCACACATCGCCTGGAGGAGGTCCTGGAGCTATGCGACCGGGTAACCGTCTTCCGCAACGGGATCAGGGTAGCCACAGAAGAACTCTTGAATATTGACGCCAAAGAACTGGCGCACTTGATTACCGGAAAAGATGAGATTGAAAACAACGTTTCTCGGGCCGGCGCTGCATCAAAAAAGAAGGCAGAGCTCTCTGGCGGCAGTTATCTTTCGATTCGAGGACTTTCCCAGACGGCGCAGTTCGAGAACATTTTCATTGATGCGGAAAAAGGAGAGGTCATCGGGATCGCAGGCCTGGAAGGGTGCGGCGCCACCGCTCTGATGCGGTGCATTGCCGGGATAGCACCGCCAGACAGCGGCGAGATCCTGTTTCAGGAGCGCAAACTGGCGCTGAGAAATCCTCAGGACACGATCGCCCGCGGCATCGTCTATTTGCCCGGGAACAGGGAGGAAGAAGGCCTGTTCCCGGGTCTTTCGGTAGAACATAACATTATTGGCGGAGCGTGTTCACGGCTCACCAATAGATTTGGCTTTATCAAGGAGCAGGAGATCCATGCTGTGGTCGAGAGGATGACCAAGCTGTTGAATATCGTCATGCCCTCAGCCAAGTCATCCATAGATACATTGAGCGGAGGCAACAAGCAGAAGGTGGTCATCGGCCGGCTGGTCAACGCTCAGCCCCATGTCTATCTCCTGGATCATGTGACCCAGGGAGTGGATATCGAGGCCAAGAGCGAGATCCTCAGGATCATCCGCGAGCAATTGTCGGCAACCTCGACAGTCATCATGTCCTCAGAGAGCATCCAGGAGATGATGGAGACCTGCGACCGGATTGCCGTGATGTTCAAGGGCCGTATCGTCAGGGTCTTTTCCAAAGAGGATTATGAAGAGGAAGATATATTTACCACAATGCAGGGATTAGGGGAGGTGCAATAATGGCCTGGAGAAGAAAAAGCGCCGTCTTCATGATAGACAATTACATCTGGGTCCTCTTGGTGTTTTTGGTAGCGGTGGCTGCTATTTTTATACCGAAATTCTTTTCGACGCAGAACTTTTTAAATGTCTTCTATCAGAGCACCTCGTTTTCGATGATGGTCCTGGGCATGACCTTCTGCCTGCTGATCGGCCAATTCGATCTTTCCATTGAATCGGTGTTTGCCTTCGGCCCCGCTATCGGAACATTGTTCATGCTCCACTGGTTTCCTCATTCGTCACCGTATCTGGCAATTCTGGTCACTCTGGTGGCCGGGTCGGCAGTCGGGCTGTTCAATGGACTGATGACCGTGAAGCTCGGCGTCAACGCCTTCCTGCAGACGCTTTGCATGCTGATCATCTTGCGGGGGTTCGTTCTCTTCCTGATCCCCATGGGGATCTATCAGATTCCCAACCCCTATCTGCTGCTGGGTGAATATGTCATTCCGGGAACGCGGTTCCCCATCGCCATCATCGTCTGCTTGCTGCTGTTCCTGCTGGCGCACCTGATCATCACCAGAACCCCCTTTGGCAAGAACCTGATTGCCAGCGGCAGCAACCCGCGGGCTGCTTTTCTGGCCGGGATCGATACCGGCAAGCTGCGGATCTGGGCCTTCATCCTGTCGGGGACCCTGGCTGCGCTGGGAGGCCTGCTGCTGGTCGGACGTATGGGGGCGGTGACGAACTCCATGGGCAACGGGGATATCATGCAGGTATTTGCCGCGGCAGTGTTGGGCGGAATCAGCCTGGATGGCGGCAAGGGCAGCATATCGGGCGCCCTGGGCGGCGTGCTGGTGTTGAGCATGATCTCCAACGTGTTGAACCTGGGCGGGGTCAGCCCGTTTCTCATTCAGGCCATTCAGGGAGTGCTGTTGCTCCTGGCCGTCGTGATCGAAAATTTCCGTGAGAGTTTTTATCGCCTGGTCACCAGACAGGATATCAGGAGGGTTATCAATGACAACGAGCAAAGAGCGAGTGCTTGAGGCTTTAGACCATAAGGAGAGCGATCGCCTGCCTGTGGATTTTGGGGGCACTTCGGTATCGGGGATCCACGTGGATGCTTACGCCGACCTGCTTCAGTACATGAACCTGGGCAACCTGGATGTCAAATTATTTGATCCGATGTTGCAGTTGGCGATGGTGGATCAGCCGGTGCTGGACGCCTTTGGCGCAGATACCCGGAAGTTATACCGCCCGGCGCCCAAGTTCGGTGTGCCCATCTACGAGGGCTGGATGCCGGGGATGACGCCGATGGGCAAGCCGTGCCTGGTGCCATTGCAGTACAGGCCGGTTGAGGACGAGGACGGCTATAATATCATCTCCAATGGCCGCGCCATCGCCCGCAGGCCCAAGAGTTCCCTCTACTTTGACATCGTGTACAACCCTTTGAAGGGTAAAACCGCCATCGAGGACCTGAGGGATTTCTCCCTGCCTGCATACTCCGATACCGAGCTCCGGTACCTGAAAGAGGCGTCGGCGGCGAGTCGGCAATCAGGGGATAAGGCGGTGGTCTCGGCCATCGGCGCCAGTTTCCGCGAAAAATCATCAGATCTGATGGGATTTCAGGAATTTATGATGGCCCTGGCGCTCGACAGAAAGTACGTGGAGTATCTTTTCGATCTGCTGGTGGAGAATTACAAGCGGAACTTCGATCAGTTCAAGAGCGCGGTCGGGAATAACGTGGATATTTTGAAGGTGACTGATGACCTGGGCATGAAAACAGGCCTGATGTTCTCCCCGAGTCTCTATCGCTCCCTCTTCAAGCCGCGGCAGAAGGAACTGATCGCCTACTTCAAGAAGGAGAGCGACTACAAGATCCTGCTGCACTGCGATGGCAATATCACGCAGATCATCCCGGATCTGATCGAGATCGGCGTTGACGCCATCGACCCGGTGGATACCTCGGCGATCGGGATGGATCCGCTCTATTTGAAGCAAACCTTCGGGAAAGAGATCACCTTATGGGGCGGCCTGATCGAGCCGATCAATATGGTTTCCATGAGCGTGGCGGAGATCAGGGACTACGTCAAGAAGAGACTCGAGATCTATGCCCCCGGCGGCGGTTTTGTCTATACCTACACGCACAATGTCCAGCCGGATGTCAGCCCCGAGAAGGTTGTCGCCTTCTTTGACATTGTGAAGGAATGGAACCGGGCCGCATAGACCTTATTGGCGATATGCCGTTAATCGGCTGTTTGCGAGAAGAGGATTTGGCCTGTCTATTATTTGTGCCTGGAGGGGGCTTGAACGATGGGGCAAGGTTGCATCCTGGCTATCGATCAGGGGACGACGGCAACCAAGGTGCTGGCGGTGGATCATGAGATCACCGTGCAGGCTGAGAGCAACATGGAGGTTGCTCTGGACAACCCGCGACCGGGGTGGGTGGAGTTCGACGCCGTATCCATGTGGGATTCCGTGAAAACGGGCATTGAGAACGTGGTGAACCGGGGGGGCATCTCCGCCGGGGATATCCGCGGCATCGGCGTCACCAACCAGCGGGAGACCATTGTCCTGTGGGACAGAAAGACGGGCCGGCCGGTGGCTCCGGCGATCAGCTGGCAGTGCAAACGTTCCACCCCCCTGTGCGAGCAGGTGATCGCTGCGGGCCATGTAGAGACTGTGAGAAATAAGACGGGGCTTTTTGTCGACGGCTATTACTCCGCCTCGAAGATCGCCTGGCTGTTGGCACAGGATCCGGAGCTGCGCCGGGGCGCTGAAAACGGCGAGCTGGCAGTTGGCACCGTAGACAGCTGGATTATCTGGAACCTCACCGGCGGGCGCGAACACGTCACCGACGTTACCAACGCCTCCCGGACGCTGCTCTTCAATATAGTCGAGGGGCGCTGGGATGAGGAACTGTTGCGCATATGGAGTATTCCCAGGGCGTTGCTTGCCCGGGTCAATATGTCCTCCGGGTTTTTTGGCTATACCGATCCCTCTATTTTCGGGGCTGAGATTCCGATCATGGGCTGTATCGGGGATTCCCAGAGCGCCTTGTTCGGCCAGTGCGCCTTTGAAAAGGGTATGGCTAAAAACACCTATGGGACGGCGGCAAACCTGGACGTCAATATCGGGAGCAGTTTCCTGCTGTCCAAACATAACCTACAGACCACGATCGCCTGGGGAGTGGATGGGAAGATTACGTACACGCTGGAAGGCGGAGTGTACGTTGCGGGCGCGGTTATTCAGTGGCTGCGCGATAAAATAGGATTCGTCAAGGATGGCGCGGAGGCGGACGAGATCGCCATGCAGCTTGAAGACGCCGGAGGGGTCTATTTTGTGCCTGCCTTTGTCGGACTGGGCGCTCCTCACTGGGACTCCTACGCCCGGGGAACGATTATCGGCCTGTCCAACGCCACCTCCAAAGAGCAGATCGTCCGGGCGGGCCTGGAGTCAATCGCCTACCAGGTTGATGATGTCCTGAAGGCTGCCGAGCTGGACACGGGTGAACCGGTAAAATCATTGAGAGCCGATGGAGGCGTGTGCCAGAGCGATTTCCTGCTGCAATTTCAGGCAGACATCTCCGGTACCGAGGTCGTTCGACCCCGCGTGATCGATACCACGGCATTGGGAGCGGCCTTTATGGCCGGCCTGGGATGCGGATTCTGGTCGGGCACCGGCGAGATTAAAAAATTATGGCAGTCAGACCGGGCGTTCCACCCGGCGATGGATGAAACGCAACGAAAGGTAAATTTGCACGGCTGGCAAAAGGCTGTCGGACGCAGCCTGTCCTGGCTGGAAAAAGACTGACAGTAAATTTAGCAGAAAATGCGCGGCGCCGGACCACAAAGCCGGCGCCTCGTTTGTATCTGTGATTAAGTCACAGCATTTCCACGTATCCCCTCACCCGGATTTTTTCCGCCCCAGCAGAGACAAAAAATAACCCTGGCGGTCTGCGGTGGCTACCAGGGTTATTTCACGATACTGTAGACTGGCGTCCCCTCGTATTCTCAATTGCCCCACGGACTACTTCTCCCGTGAGTCTTTTGCTATGGAGAAATCTCTCTCGATATTTGCTTCCACTATTTTGCGAATCTCTAAATCACAATCCGTTTCGCTAAGACGCTGCAGCAAAGTCTCTTTACCGACCAGTCCAGCTCCGGCAACCGCGGAACAGTATTTTAAATCCTTTTCACGTCCGGCCACATACTTGGAGATCAGTAGATCATGAACTTCCAGGCAGTACCCAGTAATACCCAGAGTATTTTCATTGCAGACAGGGATAAGACGTTCCCTCCATCCTTGAGGAAGCGTCAAAGTACTTTCTTCAACTCCGTGTGCCCATATTCCAAAAACCTCCCAAAAAGGCGATCCATCTCCTAATGCGCCCTCTATCACATCTCCCTTGCGCTCTATGGAATCGCCCATTGGAAGTATGTCAACTTCTGCAGAATGTGTGACCAAGGATGGTAAATTTAACGGATATTGACCCAGGATGGACTGGCTACCAACGATTATCAGATGCTTGTCATTGATGATAGCGCCAGCAGCGCGAATGATATGTTCCAATTCATCTCTACGCATATCGTTGCCTCCTTCGCCACTCCTCTGAAAAATTGCGTATGATTTCCCAACGCTCCTTGTTTGAAAGCACACGTACAAATGGAGCCGCCTGGCGCATATCTCTGGCATCCTGCGAAGGAGAAGCCATAAAGTCGAGGAGTTCATTCAACGGGCCGTCAAGCAATGACTCCCAGCGATCAAAATAGTAAGCGGCGCCATCGGAATTTGGATGGTCTTTCCGCCATTTTTCAATAAATATTTTTGCATTTAACAAGTAAGTCTCCGGGTTTTCTCGAATCTTTTTCGCCATTGCCGTGAAGTACCGCAGAGAAAGTTCTTCTGCCCTCAAATGCCCGTGTTCACGTTGCACCTTGATCACTTCTTTCTCAATTGCTTTATACAATTATACCATAAATATCTAACTGGCAGTTTGTTTGTCTTCGCATTGGCCAGAGTTCGGCAGAGGTTATTGTCTGCTGACATCGCCCAAACCTGACTTTTGATCAGGGGTAACTGTTACATGCAACATAGCACTGGATGAAGTGCCATTATTTGACTTGAGCGCACCTTTCGGTTTGATG
>JAHFCR010000097.1 GCA_023249405.1 Peptococcaceae bacterium
TCACCCTGCTGGGGGAGGCCGGCCTGTTCGGCGAGTATGGAGATGCCTTTCATCCGGAAGAGCCGGTGACGGCAGCGGCGTTACTGCGCGCCATGCTGCAACTGCACGAAGGCCCCGGCAACTATGAGCAGATGTCCGGCCAGGAGGTGCTGAAGCAGGCCCGGGATAGGGGCTGGCTCAGGGAGGACCTGCCGCCGGACGGCAGGGTGGCCCGGGATGAATTATGCAGGATCGTGGTGCGGATGCAGGGACTGGAGCGGGCTGCCGAGGTGCGGGGGATCTATCGGCTGCCGTTTGCCGATGCCGCCGCAGTGTTGCCAGATGATGCCGGCTATGTGGCCCTGGCCTGGGGCCTGGGCATCATCAAGGAAGAGGGCGCCCTGCTCAAACCGGAGCAGCCGGTCAGCCGTGCCGAGGCGGCCGCCGTGCTGTTCAGGGCTTTCAGATAAGCAGGTTGCCCTGGTGTTTGTTATATTCCGGGATGCTCGTTTCCCCGAGGAGAAAAGCGATGAAACATGTCAAGTGGGGCCTGGCACTGTTGTTCATACTTCTGGTTGTGGCAAGCGTCGTCAAGGAGCCCTGCCTTCCCATGATGACCAGCGGCCAACCGGAGGCCAATGTAGGATACGCCTATATCAATCCCGATGACGTCATATTGATCACCAGGGTAGGGGGTTTGCCGGACAACCGGATATGGAGCATTCTGTATCCCGAAACCGATCGCCCCGGGATCGACAGGATCGTGGGGATGGTCAATCGCAGTATTGACATCGGGCCGGCTACCCCGCAGGAGCAGGCCTCTCATGCTTTTGGTTATACGGTGGATGTCGCCATCAAGATGAAAGACAGGGTATGTTATTTACAGCGCATCATGGATACGACACTACGCCAGACTGCCACGGGATGGGAAAGGACCGGCAAGATCAATGAGGATCATTTTATGTTGGAGATCGAGCAGGGTGGCCACGAAAAGCATGATACCCTCTGTTCCACCGAGGCGCCCGACTATATAATGCGGGGAGCAGACGCCGACCTCCCCAGGCGGATAGCCCTGGCCTTGCCCTTTGCGCCGTCGTTTGTGCAGGAGCTTGTTTTCAAGACAGATATTCCGGTGATGCTGCCTCAGTATTGGCCGGCGCTAGCTCCAGGTCCGGCCGGCCAGGAGATGTACTATGGAATGGTCTATAAATCAGCCCCGGATGGCTACAACATCAATATTGCATCGGTATCCAAGCAGTTCTGGCCAAACAGCCCGGAGTTGATCGGGCCTTCCTACGCCTCGGAGGCCAATCAGCTGGGAAGTATCAGCGGATATCGGACCGATCCCTCGATTCCCGGTTTTGTCGTGACCAGGCCGCCGGATAGCCAACCTTCCAAAATAGGCGCCTATGCGGGGTGGAAAACCCCGGTCGCTTTTTATTGGGTGACCGGGGCCTGGCAGTGCGAGGTGATCGGTTCGAGCGTGAGCCTGATGCCATCTGCCAGGGAGCTTGCCGGCGGCCTTCATGAATCTGCAGGGTTGAAACTACTGTCCGCCAGGAACGGCAAGATACTGGTGGAATGTTCAAACGGAGTGATCACGCTGATCAGCTGGCAGTCTGCCGATGGTCGGTACACCTATAGTATTACATACAGAGGCAGCATCCGGGATGCCATCAAGATTACCGACAGCTGTCTCGTGATCTAGCCGCCCAATACCGGTTTCTATTCCTCGGATTCATTAGCACAAGCTGCTTATACGACAGCGCCCCCGCAGCTGGAACCGGCGCCCGCTGTACAGGCGTAGCAGTGGTTGCCCAGAACTATCTCCCGTTCCTGGAGGGCCACCCTGCTGAATTCAGCGATGTGGGCCGGCAGGCACTGCAGTCCCAGCATCTGGTTGAAGTCGCAGTCGTAGAGGCGGCCATCCCAGCCCACCGAAAGCATATCACGGCACATGACCCGATTCACGGTGGCCGGGTTGAAGGCGCTGGCCAGCCGCTCCATATAGCGCTGCAAGTTCCCGGAATCGCGCAGAAAGGTTAAAAACCGTCCCACCGGAGAGTTGGTGATGGTGAACAGGCTGTTGAAGCGGATTCCGAACTGGCCCAGCAGCACGCGGCGGTAATCAGCCTCCACGGCCTGCTGTGCCGGCGGCAGGTAAGCCCCGCCCGGGTTATAAACCAGGTTCAGCTTCAGGGATCCGCCTGCTTGGGCATATCCCAGTTTGTTCAACCGTGACAGCATCCGGATCGAGGCCGTAAACACTCCCGGCCCGCGCTGCCGATCGGTATCCTTCTCGCTGTAATAGGGCAGCGAGGCATTGATTTCGACCCCGCAGTCAGCGTAAAATTCCGGCAGATAGGCGTATTCCGGTATCTCCAACACGGCAAGATTGGTCCTGACCATGGCATGAAGGCCCAGACTCCTTGCTCCGTTGATCAGCCAAAGCAGGTTCGGATTCAATTCCGGGGCGCCGCCCGTGATATCCAGGGTCGGTATTTCGTTGTCCGCCAGGACCTGCAGGCAACAGGACATGGTATCCACCGACATGGATTCCGTTCTATGCGCTCCGGCCTCCACATGGCAGTGCCTGCACCTCAGATTGCACGCCTTTCCGATATTGACTTGCAGCGTCCTGATGGGATCGTTGCTCTTCAGGGGACGGCAGCCGGCCTCCCTGATTTTTTCGGCAAACGGCTGGATGCCTGTCAGGGCGTCCAGGCAAGAAACCCGGTCCGAACCGGTGTCAACAGATGCGTTCATTCCGCCACCCTCTGTCTAGAAAGCCAGCCTGTTGGCTGTATTTTTCATCTGCACTCCATGCACCAGGGTGGCCCCGGCGCGAATGGCTGCCGCCACATGAATGGCCTCAGTCATCTGGGCCTGGTTAGAGCCTTTTTCCAGTGCTTCCTGGGTATAAGCTTCAATGCAGTAGGGGCATTGCACAGTATGCGCCACGGCCAGGGCGATGAGCGCCTTTTCTCTGGCGCTGAGGGCTCCCTCCTGAAAAACCGCCCCGTAATAAGCCATGAACTGCTGCCAGAGTTCTGGCGCCTCCTCGCCGATAGTGCTGAATTTGGCCAGGTCTGCAGGATCGTAGTAGGTTTCCATGCGGCAGGACCTCCTTTAATGTGGTTGATGGCCTGAGATTTCGGGAACTGCGCTGGCAGAGGGGCCATATCGAATGGCCCCCACCAGTATAATTTATATGTCTGTCTTACATCTCCCGGCGCCTTGGAAAGCAGGCGAATACTATCAATGATCCCAGCGCCAGCAGCAGCGCCAGGCGGTCGGCAAGCAGCAGCGACAGATCGGGCAGGCCAAATCCGTCCCTCAAGGTCACCCCCACGATGATTGCTGCAAAAGCCAGGTTGCCTCCGGTGGAAACCAGCACCACCAGTATCAATGCAAGCAGGCAGAGGGGTCCGGTAAGCGCTTCGACCCTTCCCCTGATATATCCGATGGCCGCCCCGGCCAGAATGGCCAGCGGCGCCAGAATTCCGGTGTTGCAGCGCATATCCAGCCAGGTCCACTGCTCAGCGGCGATGGCGAGCGCCAGGCCGGCGCTCAGCCCTGCCAGGGCATCGTATGCCATGCAAACAATTCGGTTGTTCCCGCGCATGATTACCCTATTTCAGTTTAAAGGTCACAGTGACAGGGGTGCCATCGGCGGGAAGCACATCCTTGTTCCCCCTGAACTCTACCTTTTTGCCGTCAAACGACCCCTGCGGATAGGCCGCGTTGCTGGTAATCCCTACGGGGCAACTGTCCAGACATAAGATACAGCCGGTATTTATGGTTTTTGCCCGGTCCTGGTTGCCGCCGAAACGATAGTCGGGAGTCTTGTGCTGCGTATCGATAATGGCGTCATTGAACGGAATCTCTTTCCCGGCGCCTGCCCAGGTGATCGTCACGTCCAGCGGACTGCCCTCGGCCGATTTGCCGGCTGTTTTCAGGTCCAGATTGTTGCCGGGCTGTGCTCCGATGGCGATCAGGGCATTGTAAAAATCATTCTGGTTGGCCCAGGCCTTAAAGACAGCCATGCTGGCGTTTTTTCCGTCCTTGAAAACCACGCCGTGCCTGGTCGGCTCGACAAAATACTTGGCATTCACCTCTGTGTAGATCTGGACTGTCTTGGCATCCTTATCGACTGCCAGCGGATTGTCCTTGCTTACAGAGTTGCTCGCAGGACTGCCGGCCGTGTTGCTCGGCGGCGCGGAGCTTGCCTGCTGTTTGGAGCTACAGCCTGCCAGCAGGATCATTGCCGCCAGGGCAAGCAGGGCGGCAACCGCGATGGTCAGGGTTCCCCTCTTAGAACTTCGTTTCATAATGCCAGCCTCCTCTTTGTTTTAAATGATACCGGCAAAACTCTTCTCTTCTAAAAAAGCACGTCACCTCCCTCACGGATTTACCTATTAAAACCGACCTGTCCTAGCCCTGAACGCCGCCTGTCTTCTTCTCCCGGAAATACCGCTTGAGCCACAGGAACAGGACGAACAGGGCCATCAGGATCAGGATCGCCGAGACAAAGGTTTTGACCGTGCCGAACAGCATATCGCCCACATAGGAATAGACCAGGGTGGCGGGCAGTTGACCGATGCCGGTAGCCAGGAAGAAGCTCCAGAAACCCATCGAGGTCAGGCCGGAGGCGTAGCTGACCGCTGTAAAGGAGACAAACGGCAGCAGCCGGCAGACCAGCACCGCATACCTGCCATAGCGCTTGAAAAACTCATCGACGCTTTCCAGCAGCAGCTTGCTGACCAGTTTCTCCACCAGCTCGCGGCCATAGAAGCGCGCCAGGTAGAAACAGAGCGCTGCTCCGGCCATGGAGCTTGTCCACGAGAGGAGCGCTCCCTTCCACCAGCCGAACAGACCGGCGTTGGCAAAGGTGATCATGAAGGAGGGGATCGGCAGCGCCAATGCCTTCAACACCATTAACATAAATGAGATAGCCGGCGCCCATAGCCCGTAAGACAGGATGTAGCCCTTGATGGCGCCGATGTCCATCATGGCGAAGACCATGATGATCTGTTTGAGGAAGATCCGCACCGGGGCCACGAAGGCTACGATAGCGATGGCGGCGGCCAGCAGGCCGATCTTGATCGTCCACTCCACAGTCTTTTTCAAGTTACAACCCCCAGTCTATTGTCCCTGTATTTCTGTGCCAACTTTCTGGCCAGGCGGCCCGAGACGCTATCATCCGCCCTGCCGGCGTATGCCTTCAGGTCTGGCCAGGTATCGACGTCTCTCATCTGTTCGAGCAGCACAACCTTCAGGCGCTCCCTGCCCGCTGCCTGCAGGGTCTGTTGCAACACTCGCTCCGTTCCCCACTCGATGGCCGTGAACAGGCCAGGGTTAAGTTTTTTCAGACCCAACAAATAATAACCGCCATCATGCGAGGGTCCGATCGCCAGATCATGACTCGCCAGGCTGTCAACGGCCACGTGCAGTGCGGTCTCGGTCAGGTCCGGCAGGTCCGAGCCCACCAGCAGCATCTGGTCGTATGACTGTAAGACTTCAGCAGCCGCCTGTCGCATGCGCTCTCCCAGGTCATCGCCGCGCTGCGGCCTGAACTCCAGATGATCGAACTGCAATAGCCGGAGCGCTTCAAAACCCGGCGGGACCGGCCAGGCAGCAGCCTCAAGAAACCCATTTAAGGCACCGGTATAATATAAGAAGGACGGCAGGCCAATCCTGCCTGCCAGGTTATTCAGATCCACCAGGCAGGCCCTGTGAAACAGGGCGCACTCGACGCCGGTCAGCTGCTGTTGCAGGCGGCGCTTAGTCTGTCCGGGCACCGGTGAGCGGCTAAAAATAGCCAGGGCTGTTGTCGGCATACCCATGCAACTCCTGCTTATCGATACATCGCTGACAATTTGTAAGGCGATACGCCCAGCATGAACAGCAGCTTGAGCAACTGGCTTCTCCAGAGCATGCTCCAGAGACCCCGCTCCCTGAAACGCCTCGTGCTGGCAGCGATTCTTCCCCGCACTACGAAAGCTCTGCTGACTCTGCGCATGCGGCCGGAAAACACCCGGTCCTCGAACAGCGGGAGATCCGGAAAACCGCTCTCTTGATTAAAAAGCTCCCTGGCGCAATAGATGCCCTGGTCACCGTAGCAGATCGAGGATAATAGAACCCGCCAGCGGCAGATCGCCGCTAAAACCCTGAAAAACAGGTGGGTTTCGCTAAAAAAGAAGGTGCAGCAGCCCCAGCGTTTGCCGTCGCTTACCGCATTTCTGACCTCGTCAAGGACACGTTTCTCCAATGAGCAATCGGCATGAAGAAACAGCAGGATCTCCCCGGAGGCGATCTTGGCGCCGGCATTCAATTGCCGGCCGCGGCAGGGGCGCCCGGCAATAAAAGTGACGCCGCGGGTCCGGCAGATCTCTGCGGTGCGGTCGGCGCTCCCGCCATCGCTCACGATGACCTCAAGATCGGGTTGACCTGACAAGAATTCCAGCAGCGTCCCGATCCCGATCTCCTCATTGAGAGTCGGTATGATCACGGATATCTTGCTGCGCCTGTCGGATGAGATCATCCCATACCTCCACCATTAGCTGAGCCGTAGCCCCCGTCAATTCCTTGCAGGCTCTTTTGCCGATCCGCTCCAGAGGAGTCCGCTTGCTGCAGATGACCCGGCAGCAAGTACTGCCGAAGCGTTCCTTGAAAGCGTCGTGCAGGTAAACAGCCAGTGCCTTGCCCCTGGGATGGGGGTAGGTTTTTGATAGGATGCCGGATGCCATTATCAGGCCGACCAGGGCGCCGCAGCAACAGCCGCTGCCCATCCCTTCGGCAAAAAGGGATCCTGCCGCCAGGGACTCCTCCGGAAGCTGTAGCTTCCAGGTTTCCTCTGCCGCCAGCAGCACTGCCTCACAGCAGTTATAGCCCTTGTTCATGGCAGTGATGGCGATTTCAGTCGCTCTCGTAACGGGCATTGATAATTCCTTCCTTTCTGATGTTGGCCACCAGCCAGAGAATGCCTCCCCACAGGCTGCACAGGCTCACCAGGAATGCGAACAGTACTGAGGCAGAAAAGGCTGAGGCCGCGGAAACGCCAAGGGGCGCCAACAATAGCATATAGGCGCTCTCGCGTATGCCGTACCCGTTGATCGACAGCGGGATCATGGCCAGCGCTCCGGTTGCCGGGATGATGAACATGGCATCCCACAAGCCTACCTGGAACAGCCGCAGTCCTTGAAACAGCGCCAGGTTGGCTGCCACGTAGGCCACCTGGAAGGCCATCGACCAGAGCAGCGTCCAGAGGAGCGCTGCCGGATGTTTTCTCAACCAGCCGCCGCAGGAGATAAAACGCCTGATGAAACCGGCGATTTTTCCCTGCCTCGCAGCTATGAAAGCCGGCATCCAGCCCCCTGCCAGCCAGCCGGTCAATAACAGGGAGATTCCCAGCAGCATTATGAACAGCAGCCGTACCGGCAGCAAGTGCCCGGAGGCCCGGAACGATGCCGCCAAGCCCAGCAGGGCCATGGCCAGGGCGCTCAGCAGCCGTTCGGCCACTACCGAGGCGGTAACGCCCGCGGTATCATCAGCCAGCTTGCCGACGTACAAGATGCGGAATACATCGCCGCCGATACTCGAGGGCAGAAAATTATTAAAAAACAACCCGATCCAGTAGGCGCGCCAGAGATCAGGCCAGCCAACCCTCACCTTCTGTGCCCGCAGAATCAGCTGCCACTTGATGACGCTGACGACGACGGCGAACACGATCCAGCCCGCGGCGGGCAACAGCCAGACAGGATTTATTCCGGCTATCGTCGACCAGATTTTGCGCCAATCTATGGCGACAATCAGCCAGCCCAGGAGCAGCAGGGAGATCAGTATCCTGAGGCCGAACTTCCAATCAAAACTTTTTCGGTTGATCACTGTTGATGCCACCTATTTGACGTGCCAGCAAAGACTGCCAGGCACTGGTTGCTGCCGGCGCCTGGCAGTACCAAAATTATTTTTTCACTTGCAGGGTCTTGCCGCCAGCCCATTCTCAGTAAGAGGCAGCGTAGTTGTGAGCGTTGTTAAACCGGCCATGCATAGCAGCAGGGCCGCGGATAATGCTACAGCCGGCAACTCCCAGCAACACGGCTATTAAAAGTATGGCTGGCAAGTAATTCTTTTGATGAATTCTATCAGTGCACACTACTGTTCGCAGAATCTGTCAAATAAAACACAGACCAGGTTTTAATTCTATATCCTTCTCTAGGCCTCTGCCTACCTCTACGCACTTCAATTATAAATTATATCATCATTTTAAGTTATTATAATTAAAACTTTTAGCTATTGATAAGTGCGGCCATGCCTTGCACCCCGCTGCACCTTTACGGATAGATGTTTTCAGCATAAAGAGCGATGTAAGATAGAGGAAACGCAGTCAGGAATAGCTAATAATAGTATTGTCTGAACAGTGAAGAGGGAAAAACTTTTCAATGATCATGGGGAGGTGGGGTAGTGAAAATATCTGTCATCCTTGGACATCCGAGCGCTGAAAGTTTCAACCACGCCATTGCCGATCAATGCGTCCAGACGCTGCAGGGGAACGGGCACGAAGCGATCTATCACGACCTGTATCAAGAGCGGTTCGGTCCGATCCTGCCGTACGAAGAGATTCCCAGGGGGGCGATGCTGGAGCCGGATATAGAGAGGCACTGCGCTGAAATAGCGGCGGCGGATGGCATCGTGATCATTCATCCCAACTGGTGGGGGATGCCGCCGGCTGTCTTGAAGGGCTGGGTGGACCGGGTCTTGCGCCCGGGAGTCGCCTACGAATTTGTTGAGGGCGACAGCGGTGAGGGGGCACCGATCGGTTTGCTGAAGGCACAGACGGCAATCGTGTTCAACACCTCGAACACCCAGCAAGAGAGGGAATCGCAAGTGTTCGGGGACCCCCTGGACACTATCTGGCGCCGCTGTATCTTCGGTCTCTGCGGAGCCGGGCAATTTTACCGGCGGATGTTCGGGGTGATCGTCACCAGCACCCTGGAGCAGCGACTGCAATGGCTTGAAGAGGTGCAGGCGACGATCGATCGATTTTTTCCGGCAGCGA
>JAHFCR010000098.1 GCA_023249405.1 Peptococcaceae bacterium
GCGCAGCCTGGTGAACATTCCCGATCAGGCGACAGTGCTGATCATCGGGCTGGGAAACTGGCAGGCCACACCCGATGCCCTGGGGCCCACCGTGGTCAAGTATACCCTGATCACCAGACATCTGTACCAGCAAATGCCGGAAATAGTAGCCAATTACCGGTCAGTCTGCGCCTTTGCGCCAGGAGTGCTGGGGATCACCGGTATCGAAACCGCGGAGATCGTGCAGGGAATTGTGGAGAAGATCAAGCCGGGAGTGATTATCGCCATCGACGCCCTGGCCGCCACCAATATCTCCAGATTGGGAACCACCATCCAGATCGGAGACACCGGCATCTCCCCCGGCTCCGGCGTCAACAACACCCGGGTCGGAGTCACGCAACAGACCATGGGCGTGCCCGTGATCGCCATCGGCGTGCCGACCGTGGTCAACGCCGGCACCATCATGCAGTCGGCCCTGGAAAGCTACCAGGCTAAAAACCCGCAGGGAACCAAGGTCAGCCAGGCGCTCTCCAAGGAAGTGCTGGATGAACTGTTAAAACCTTTCGAGGGCTCGTTGATCGTCACCCCCAGGGAGATCGACGATCTGATTCTCAACGCCGGACGGACGGTCACCAGGGGCATCACCCTGGCACTGCATCCCAAGGCTGACCGGGAAGAGGTGGATGCCCTGCTCTGCTAAAACCAGTGCCGCCCTAGCCTTATTTAGCTCTCTGCACCACGATGACACCACCGGCAAACAGAACCAGGCCTGCGCCACGATCGCCAACCTGCTTGATTTGAAGCAGTAGTTAGATCCGAACGCAGAGCAAAACAAGTTCAGGCGGCTCCGCTGTTTTCCGGAGCCGCCTGATTCTGTTTGGAAGCATATTTAAGGCTGTTTATCGTCCGGAATGTTAACCGCATACCCCTAAGGCACCGCAAATGTCAATATTATACAGCCCTAGATGCTATTGCCATGAAATATAAAACATCATGTATTAATGCAAATGTCATGTGGTATGGTAAGAACATAAAAATTAATTATTAGCCTTTCTTACAGAATATGGTATCATAATACTGAGGTGTTGCCGATGCCCCCGGAAGTCGAGGAATGGATGGTTCAGGCCGAATATGACTTTTCCACCGCAAAGGCCATGTTCCATTCAAGAAAATATCTGTATATGGTATACAAGTGCCAATTGGCACTTGAAAAAGCGTTAAAGGCGGCTGTCGCCCTAAGAACAAACAAGACCCCTCCTATAACGCATAAGTTATTACTCCTCGCGAATATGGGGAAGATGGACTTCCTAGACAACCACTTTGAATTTTTAGGAATTATGGATGCGATAGGGTCGGGAGCGCGTTATCACAAAGATCTGGCCGTTACCCGTAAAATATATCCCCGTAATATTGCACAAGAGTATCTTACTAAAACGGAGGAGATACTGGAATGGATACAGAAAGACCCGATATTCAAACAGTCATAAAACAGTTCGCTGGAGCCTTGCAAAACCAGGGTATCCATATCGACAGAATCATTCTCTTCGGTTCCCAGGCCAGGGGTGACGCCCGGGAGAACAGCGACATAGATCTACTGGTAGTATCGCCTGATTTTGCCCAAATGCCTCTGTATCGCCGCTATGAAGTGCTGGGCAAAGCCCTGGCCAAGGTAATGCAGCCGATTGAACCTATCGCCTGTACTCCCGAAGAAGTGCAGATAGAAAAATTAAGCGAAATCAGCTTTCTCTATGAGGTTCTGGCACGGCAAAAAACCGTAGATTACCAGCTTTAAGGAAACGTTAATTTCACGCCTCTTTCTGGAGAAAATGATTCAATCGAGGCAACGCCTGTTACATTTGTGGTTGGGCTTAGAACTTCAGGCCGTAGATCAGGCTGGGGAAGCGATACCTGATCTCCTGCAGTATTTCCGCATTGATCTGGCCGGTAAACTTGTATGCATATGCTCTCGATTTCTCCATCAGATAGGCATCCTGGAAGATATCAACCACCCGAAAGTCCGATAGGCCATGCTGTTTGATGCCCATCAACTCCCCCGGACCCCTGATGGCCAGGTCCTGTTCCGCCACCTTGAACCCGTCCTGGTGTTTGACCAGGGTCTTGACCCGGTCTCTGGCCTCCCCGGTCTGCGGGCTGCCGATCAGGATGCAGTAACCGGGCGCCTCGCCCCGGCCCACCCGTCCCCGGAGCTGGTGCAGCTGCGACAGCCCGAACCGCTCGACCCCCTCGATGATGATCAGCGAGGCATTGGCCACGTCGATTCCGACCTCGATCACCGTGGTGGCCACCAGGACCTGAATCGTTCCGCCCCGGAACCCCTCCATCACCCGCGCCTTCTCTTCGATCTTCAGTCTGCCGTGCAGAAGGCCCACGTGATACTCCGGAAACTCCTCCTGCAGTTCGGCCGCCCGGTTTACCGCCGCCTCCGCCTCCAGTTTTTCCGATTCCTCGATCAGAGAACAGACTACGTAGGCCTGCCTCCCGGCTGCCAGTTCCTTGCGCAGAAACTGGTAAGCCCGCTGTTTCTCCGCAGACGGCAGAAAGTAAGTCTTCACCCCCTGCCTTCCCGGCGGCAACTGGTCGATCACCGACAGATCCAGATCGCCGTACAGGGTGAGGGTGAGACTGCGGGGGATCGGGGTGGCGGTCATCACCAGCACATCGGCCTGGGGCGCCTTGGACTGCAGGATATCCCGCTGCCGCACGCCAAAACGGTGCTGTTCATCGATGACGATCAGGCCCAGATTGTCAAAAACGACCTCTTTTTCCAGCAGGGCATGCGTACCTACGATGATATCGATGCCGCCATTTTTCAAGGCCTCCAGGCACTCTTCGCGCTCGCGCCTGGCGATCGAGCCCGTCAGAGCCGCCGCCCGCACTCCCAGGCGCTCCGCCCAGCCTTGCAACCCGAGATAATGCTGCTCTGCCAGGACCTCGGTGGGCGCCATCAGCGCCCCCTGATAGCCCGCAGCCACGGCGTAAAACAGGGCGTATAGGGCAACCACCGTTTTCCCGCACCCCACATCCCCCTGCACCAGCCGGTACATGCGGCGATCGCTGGACAGGTCCTTTCTGATCTCGCCGAGCACCCGCTTCTGAGCCGGGGTCAGATCGAAGGACAACGACCGGACAAAGAGATCGGACAGGTCGGACTGGGGCCGGCGCACCACACCCTGAAGCTGGATGGTGTTTTGAATCGTCCGCAACCCCAGTTGAAATAAAAAAAGCTCCTCAAAGGCCAGGCGCTCCCGGGCCCTCTTCAGAACTTCCAGATCGCTGGGGAAATGAACCTGCATCAGGCTCTCCGCCAGCGGCGGCAACTGCAGTTCAGCTCTCAGTCGCTCCGGCAGCAGGTCCTTCGCCCAGGGTGCATACTGTTTGACCAGCTTGTACATGATCCTTCTCAGGGTGCGCTGGCTCAGGTCTTCAGTGGCACTATAAAACGGCACTATACGACCTACATGAATGGCGTCCTGGGCATCGCCCAGCTCGTAATCGGCAACGGCAATCTCGCTACCGAACAGCCCGCACTCGACTTTTCCGGTCACCGTGATCGACAGTCCCCGGCGCAGGGATCTCGTTAAAAAGGGCTGGTTGAACCAGATGGCCGTAACCGCCCCCTGCCCGGTCCTGAACTCGGCCCGGACTATGGTCAGTCCCCGGCGGGTCGAGGATGTTTCCACCTTGGCGATGACGCCTTTGATGGTGGCGTTATCGCCCGGTTTCAGCTGATCCGCCCGGCTGATCCGCCGGTCCTCATAGCGCCGCGGCAGATAGTAGAGCAGATCGAACAGGTTCCCGACGCCCAGCTTGCCGAGCAGCTTGGCCCTGGCCTCACCGAGCTGCGGCAAGGAGTTGACGGGCACGTTGCCCAACTCGCTGGCGGTTAGTAACTTGATGGATGCGGCCCGGCTGTTCATTGGCTACTCGATGCTGATCAGGAAATAGTAGACCGGCTGCCCCCCCTGATGCACCTCAACTTCGATCTGCGGATGGTTACCGCGAATCAACGAGGCGATCCGGGCGGTCTCTTCCGGAGTTATTTCATTGCCTGCCAGCAGGGTAACCAATTCGTCCTGATCGCCCAGCATCTGGTCAACCAGCGCCGTGACCACCTGGTCCAGTGACTGGCCCACTGCGACAATATCACCCTGCCAGAGCCCGATCAGATCACCCTGCCTGATCTCCTGGTCTTTCAAAACTGCATCCCGGACTGCATAGGTCACTTCCGCAGCTTTGGTCCGTCTTGCAGCCAGCTCCATCTTTTCGGTATTGGCATCCATATCCAGTGAGGCGTCGAAAACCAGCAGGGCGGAGATCCCGGCTTGGATGCTGGTGGTGGGCAGCACTGACACCCTGCGGGAGACCAGCTTCTTGGCCTGCTCGGCCGCCATGATCAAATTCTTGTTATTCGGCAGGATCAGCACTTGCTGGTTGGGCATGGATTCGATGGCTTTGACGAACTCTTCTACGGGAGGATTCATGGTCTGGCCGCCTTCGATCAACTGCATGGCGCCCAGGCTTTTAAAAATGCCCTTTATTCCCTCTCCGGCCGCTACCGCCAACACGCCAATCTCCTGTGGGTTGGCGGGGAAGTCAGGAGTTAGAACCTCATCCGGGGCATTCTTCGCCTCGTCACGATCCGGGCCCGGGGCCGTCCCCTGGTGGGATTGCTTCCATTGGTCGCGCATGTTGTTGATGTATATGTTATGGAGGGTTCCCTGCTGCAGGCAGTACTCCAATACCTGTCCAGGGTGATTGGAATGCACATGAACCTTGATCACGTCGTCGATGTGGCCGACGATCAGGCTACCGCCATAGCCCTGCAGGGTGTCACGCAGCGTTTTCACGCACTGCGGGTCTCCCTGCACCAGAAATTCCACACAGTAGGTATAATCAAAATCTTCCTCGACATCCTCGGTAGGGAACTGCTCCACCGGCTCCTGCGGCGCAACGGTCGTAGGAGAATAGCTGCCATTGCCCAGAGCCTGCAAACCCCCCTCGAGAAAGACCAGCAGTCCCTTGCCCCCGGCATCCACCACGCCGGCCTTTTTCAACACAGGAAGCAGCTCCGGAGTCAGGCGCAGCGTTTCGTTTCCCTTCTTAATGGCCAATAACAGCAGCTCCTTCAAATTGGACTCTGTTTTGGCGGCGTCGTTGAGGCCCTGGGAAAACCCTCTGGCAACAGTCAGCATAGTCCCTTCCACCGGTTTCATCACCGCATGGTAGGCCGTAGCCACCGCCGACTGCCAGGCCTTGGCAAATTGGGTCAGAGTAAGCTCGTCATCGCCCCTGACCGCATCGGCAAACCCGCGCACCAACTGAGATAGAATCACGCCGGAATTACCCCTGGCCCCCATCAGGGAACCCTTGGCCAGCGCCTCGCAGATGCCGCTCAGGCTGGAAGTGTTGACCTGTTTCAACTCCTGTACTGCCGCCTGCATGGTCAGATACATATTGCGACCGGTGTCTCCGTCGGGCACCGGGAAAACATTCAGCCTGTCAATCTCTTGTTGGTGATCGGCAAGGGAGGCCAGACCGCCTTCAAAAAGTAGTTTCAACTGTTCTCCAGTGACGCCCTCCAGGACCAATCCTGTTCCTCCTCGACCATTACTGAAAAACCCTGACTCCGGTCACGTTGATATTGACCTCGGCAGGGCGTATCCCGGTCATTTTTTCAACCTCATAGCGAACCGTCTCCATGATGTTGGTGGCCACTTCGGCGATCCTGACCCCGTAACATATGATCACATACAGATCAATTTTAACCTCATCGCCATCCAGATTGACATCAACGCCCTGGCTCAGGTCATCCCGGCCCAGGATTTCCGATACGCCCTGGCGGAACCCCCTGGAGACCATACCCACAATGCCATAGCAACGCACGGCTGCCGCACCGGCAATGGTAGCCACGGCCTCGCTGGAAACTTCGATCACACCGTATTCGGTCCTTGTTTTTTGGCCCACAATTCAGCCTCCCTTACACGGAGTATGAATTCACACTTGATTATATGCCAAAGATGTGTTTACAACAAGAACTCTGATCTGCAAGTTGTCTCTTTTTATTGCCAGCGCCGATCCTTTTTGTTAGAATAGACTTTGTGAGCAATGCAGGCTCTGAAGCCTTGTTTTCTAAAAATGAGCAAAGCGACATCGGCGAGCGCCCGCAAGCGGGTGCCTCAGATGGACCGTACAGCCTGCCTCAAGGAGGAAGTCACATGGCAATATGCGCTGTTTGTGGCAAAGGGATACGGATCGGCATGCAGGTCAGCCACAGCCATATCCGCACCAAGAGATCCTGGGCACCCAACCTGCAACCCGTCAGAACCCTGGTCAAGGGTAAGCCGGTGCGCCAGATGGTCTGCACCCGCTGTCTGAAAGCGGGCAAGATCAAGCGCGCCCTCTAGGAAGCTGGTCCAGGCCGGCTTCCGCCAGCACCTGACCGGTTTTCAGGGCAATCAACCGCACCAGGCCCTCATCGGCGACCGCCACGGTCGCCGTTTCCCGTTCATCCTTGGGCAAAGATGGCGATCCCGGGTTGAGCAGGAGCACTCCGTCCGATTTGGCGAGGCTGGCCAGATGAGAGTGGCCAAAAACGAACAGGTTGGCACGATGCCGCTGCGCCTGGGTCAGCATTTGCTCGGGCGTCATTGTATGGCCGTGATTCACCAGCAGGCGCAGGCCGTCCACTTGAATAAAGGCATAGGGGGACTGCAGCGGCCAGTTAACCATCACCTGATCGACATCCGCATCGCAATTGCCCCGGGCGATGATCACCGGCACCGGGGCAGCATTGATCAGAGAGGCCAGTTTCTTGGGCTCATAGCCCGCCGGAAGCGGATTGCGCGGCCCGTGGTAGAGCATGTCGCCGGCATGAACGATCAGTTCGACATCCCTGAACAGTTCCATCGCCTGTTCCCAGGCGATCGCCGACCCGTGAGTATCGCTGATAATGCCAATTCTCATCCGGAACCCCTCCCTGGCCTAGGCCTGGCCTTTGGCGCCGGTCTGCAATTCCCGGAACAGGTTGGCCATCTCCAGGGCTGACAGGGCGGCATCGCCCCCCTTGTTGCCCGCCTTGGTGCCGGCGCGCTCGATTGCCTGCTCCAGCGTGTCCGCCGTGATCAGGCCGTAAACGATGGGGATCTCCTTATCCAGCCCGATCTGGGCGATCCCCTTGGTCACCTCGCTGGCAATATACTCGAAATGGGGTGTCGCCCCCCGGATCACCGCGCCCAGGCAGATCACCGCATCATAGCCGCGGGCGGCCATCTTCTTGGCCGCCAGCGGTATCTCGAAGGCGCCGGGCACCCAGGCAACCTCGATGGAGGCCTCGTCGACCCCGTGCCGGTGCAGAATATCCAGGGCGCCGCTAAGCAGGCGGCTGGTGATAAACTCGTTGAACCTGGCCACGACGATCCCGAACCGCAGCCCCTGACCGATCAGTTTGCCTTCATAGACTTTCATCATGTTCGTCTCCTCCTAGTTTCCCAGGGCCAGCAAATGCCCCATCTTTTCCTTCTTAGTTTTCAGGTAACGCCGGTTCTCCTGTCCCGGCGGTATTTCGATCGGCACCCGTTCCACGATCTCCAGACCGTATCCCTCCAGGCCGGCGATCTTCCGGGGATTGTTGGTCAGCAGCCGGATCTTGCGCAATCCCAGATCGACCAGGATCTGCGCCCCAAAACCGTAGTCCCGCAAGTCCGGGGGAAATCCCAGCAGTTCGTTGGCCTCGACGGTGTCACAACCCTGGTCCTGGAGGTCGTAGGCCCGGATCTTGTTGAGCAGCCCGATGCCCCGCCCCTCCTGCCGCATGTACAGGATCACACCGGCGCCCTCGCCGGCGATCATCCGCATCGCCTGGGCCAGTTGCTGGCCGCAGTCGCAGCGCAGAGAGCCGAAAACATCGCCGGTGAGGCACTCCGAGTGCACCCTGGTCAGGGTCGGCCGCGAGGGGTCCACCTCGCCCATGACCAGAGCCAGGTGACAGTTTTGATCGAGCACGGTCTCATAGGCAATGGCCTGCCATTCTCCGTACTCGGTGGGTAGCTGGGTTGTCGCCATCCGGCGGATCAATTTCTCAGTCCGGCGGCGGTGTTCGATCAGGCCGGCAACGGTAATGATCTTCAGTCCGTGTTTTGCGGCAAAGCCCAATAGTTCCGGCACCCGGGCCATGGTGCCGTCATCGTTCATGATCTCGCAGATCACTCCGGCCGGGTAGAGGCCGGCCAACCGCATCAGGTCCACAGCAGCCTCGGTGTGTCCGGCCCTCCTGAGCACACCGCCATCCTTGGCCCGGAGCGGAAAGATGTGCCCGGGCCGCCGCAGGTCGGCAGGTTTGCTGCCGGGGTCGATGATCGCCTGCACGGTCTGCGCCCGCTCGAAGGCGGATATGCCAGTGGCGGTAGTTGCCGCATCCACCGACACCGTGAAGGCCGTTTCCAGGTTATCCGTGTTCTTGGCCACCATCTGCTGAATCTTCAGCTCATCCAGGCGCTCCCCGGTCAGCGGCATGCAGATCAGCCCCTTCCCAAAGGTGGCCATAAAGTTGATCGCCTCAGGGGTAGCCTTTTCTGCAGCGATGATCAGGTCGCCCTCGTTCTCCCGGTCCTCATCGTCTACCACGATCACCATCCGGCCTGCCCGGAGTTCCTCAACCGCTTCTTCTAGTGAATGAAACGCCCCGGTTTTCATATTGGTTGCCTCCTATTCGATCTTGGCTGGGTCCCATAAACAAATTCTTGATTCAGGTGGGGTTTTAACCCCATTTGAATCTGCCATGAAAATAAACAATTTTCATTCTCTGATGGCGCCGCCGGGCGGCGTGATGTCTTAGAAGATGTTATCCCGCCCAGGGGGCACCCGGCTTAGCGCCGCTTACCTGTGCCGTTTTCTTTCAGG
>JAHFCR010000160.1 GCA_023249405.1 Peptococcaceae bacterium
GTGATCTGGCTGGACTGCTGCTAGGAGGTACAGTGGGTTTCCTGCTGGGGCTGCTGATGGGGGTGTCGCGCTGGACCGAGCGCCTGGTCGCGCCCAGCTTCAATGCCCTCAAGCAGATCGCTATCTTTGCCTGGATCCCGCTGATTTCAGCCTGGTTCGGCATGGGTGAGAGCGGCAAGGTGGTGTTTATCGCCCTGGCCAGCTTCTACCCCATGGTGATCAATGTGTTCGAAGGGGTGCGCGGGGTCAACCGCGACTATATGGAGGTGGCGCGGGTTTACCAGTTCAGTCACTGGCAGCGCTTGACCCGGGTCATACTTCCAGCCGCCACACCGCAGATCCTCACCGGCATCCACCTGGCACTGATTTATGCCTGGCTCGCCACCATAGGTGCCGAGTACTTCCTGAAGTCCGGTTATGGCGTCGGTAACGCCATGATCGATGGCCGCGAACACTTCAATATGGGATCCGTGCTGTTTGGCGTGTTGGTGGTTGGCTTCATCGGCGCCAGCATCAACTGGATAGCCAGCCGCCTGGAGCAGCGGATGCTACGCTGGCGCTAACGTATGCGGCACCCCTAACTCGATGGCGGCCCCCAGCCGCCAACGATTGGTTCACCGGGGACTCCCCCGACCGGCTTTCCTCACATTCGGCGCCATGAGATTCCTCATCGGGCGCCTCAGACTTGATTCACCCGCTCGAACTGCCAACAACCACTATGTATTTCCTGCCGCGTTTAATAAGCAATTCACTATTTGTTGTTTTCCCTAATGGTTCATTTTGCATACATTAATTACAACAAACCGATAACATCTCAGGCTATTTAATATCGAGCTCCTGATATGAAAGAGCCGGACAGGAAATATCAAATCACACGAAAAGACGATATTTCATATAACGATTGCCATATCTTTTATATAGAAACAGGGTGAATCATGAGCGCATTATTTATATCAGGTAGCACGTCACTGCATTCAAAGACCGATATAGTACTGAATATTCTGCAGCAAGAGCTGGCCGAGCAAGGGCTAGCCTCCGAACGCCTCAGCCCACGCGACTTTGAACCCTCTGCGCTGATTAATCTGAATTTTTCTGATGCTGCCATTATCCGGTTCCAGCGAAAAGTCCAACAGGCCCAGGTCATTGTGATCGGCACGCCCATCTATCAAGCCTCCTTTTCAGGCAGCTTGAAATTATTACTGGATGTCATTCCCGAGCGCGGGCTGCACCATAAAATAGTTCTCGCCCTGGCCACCGCAGGCAGTGATAGCCATTTATTAGTCCCCGATTACACATTGAAACCGATATTTTCAGCCTTGGGGGCAACGCATTTATTACGCAGCCTGTATGTGAATAGTCGCGAAATAACCGTCACTCCGAATGGTGAATATTTAATTCCAGATCCGATCCGGGCACGTCTACAGGACAGCGCCGCACAGATTATCGCCGCCTTAAACCCCGAACATTCAGCTCACCTGGATCCTGGCGGCCTCACGGGCAGCCGAGCAGAGCCGTGGCAGCCCGCCGTTGGGCTGAACAAGCCACCCACTCACAACCCGACAGTACAACTGCAAACCGTAGCACTGCAGAGATAGCAACGGGACAGAGAACAACGAGACAAAGACCAACCCCATAGATTAAACAATTAAATATCAGATAGTTATGGATATCAGCCATCCCAAACTCAGGAGAACATCATGACCCACGCCCATACCCCAGTGCTTGAACGCCCGGCCCCAGCCGACGTAGCCAGACGAGAGCCCATCCACACTCCGCCGTTCAGCATCACGCCGCTGCAGGACGCTCCGCTGGGTGCTCAAATCCAGGGGCTTGATCTGGCTCAGCCGTTATCTGCAGCGACCGTCCTGCGGCTGAAAGCGGCCTTTGCCCAGCATCAGATATTGGTATTCAAGGCTCAACAACTGAGCGATCGCCAGTATCTGGATGCGGCCACCTACTTTGGTCCCGTCTTCCGCTCCGAGGCGGATGTCCCCGTGCTGGCATCGACCGAACAAGGGCAAACCCCGGATATCGTCCTGGTAGCCAATATCGAGGGGGGCTACACCGGATCTGGCGAGTTGACCGCGCACAGTGACCACCACTGGACCCCCTACCCATCCAAGGCCTCGTTCCTGTATGCCCTCGAAGTACCGGCCAATGGCGGCGATACCTATTGGTCAAATCAGTACCAGATCTATGACGAACTCCCCGAGGCACTCAAGCAGCGTATCGAGGGGCTACAACTCATCACCTACAATCCATTCGCCCGACGTCTGGTCGGCGGTGAACATCGTCTGTACCGGGATCCCGCTGTGCCCCCGATCAGCGCCGCGCATCCACATCCACTGGTTGCTACCCATCCGGAAACAGGGCGGAGGTTCCT
>JAHFCR010000161.1:0-1913 GCA_023249405.1 Peptococcaceae bacterium
TACCGGCTGGTGGATAGAAGACAAACCCCAGGGTTTTGTCCTGCATTACCGGCAAGTCTCTCCAGGGCAGGAAGATCAACTCTTAAAGATTATCGAAACTTGGAAGGCACGTGTAGTTGAGTCTGGGTCCTACCAGGTTCTTCCAGGGAAAAAGGTGATGGAGGTCTTGCCCTACGGAGTAAACAAGGGTGAGGCGATTCAGAAGATCTTGCTATCTTCTGATTTCATTGGATACTTTCCTTTGTATCTAGGGGATGATACTACTGATGAAAGTGTTTTTGCAGTGATTCAGGAACAAGGTCTATCTTTCAAAGTGGGAGACGAAGAGCAGCCTACCAAGGCCACCCATTTTCTAAAGAACCCAGCGCAGGTGCGGGAGTTTTTGGCCTTGCTCGCAACCCAGGGGGAGGAGAAACCGTGAAAATTACTCCAGATCAGCCGGCCGAAAATCCCTTTTGGTTCTGGGAATGTTTTCTCATGCCCATGCCCATCGGGAAAAAGGCGTATAATCTCAGGGAGTTGTTTCAGGCCCTCCGTGAGCTTGACGAATCGGTCCTCTACTACCATATCTTTCAGTCCCGCCTGGCCATCACCCAACCGGCGGAGGAATATCCCAACGAGTTTGCCCGGTGGGCTGCCAACGCCTTGCAAGACTCCAAGCTGGCCGAGAAGCTCAGCTCCTTTGACCCCTTTGACTATGACAATCTGGCCCAGGTCCGCCAGGCCGTCGTGGACATCCTGGAGGAGTATATCTGGGATATCCCCTATGTGCCCTGGGCTCGCTCCGGGTTTGAGTTTCATTTCTGTGAGGCCTCCACCGTGGTGATGCGCTCTCAGATCCGTGCCCATACCTTGCTGGAGTTCTGCGAGAGCCTGCGGAAAGTGGGGTTGGATTCTCTTTATTATCATTTTTTTGAAGCCCGCTGGCGCCTGGGGGTGCTCAAAGCCGATGACTTTTCCTTCTGGATTGAGACCAACTTCGGTCTGCCAGAGTTGGTTGCCGCCATCCGGGGCATAGATATTTACTTCTATAGCTTGAGAGAAATCCGGGACACCCTTTCAGGGCTGATTCATCAACATCTGGGAGAACTCTGTGATCGGACTAAATGATTATGCCCCCATCGTGGGCCAGGAAGTGATCGATCAGCTCCAGCGCCTGGCGGAGCGCCTGGGGCCCCGGCGATTTGTCCACATCAACTCCACCCGCACCGGGGGCGGGGTGGCAGAAATTCTCTCCCGAGCCGTCCCCTTACTGGAACAGTTAGGGCTGGATATCAAATGGGAAGTGATCCATGGAGATCAGGAGTTCTTTGAGATCACCAAGGCGATGCATAATGCCCTGCAAGGCTATAAGGTACATCTCTCCCCCGACATGCTGGATCATTACCGGGAGATTAATCGGGAGAACGCCCGCAAGTTTACCTGGGAATCAGATTTTGTCCTGGTGCATGACCCTCAGCCCGCCTATCTGATCAATTTTCTCCGTCCCCAGGCCAAACACTGGATCTGGCGCTGCCACATCGATGCCTCCCGGCCAGACCGCCAGGTCTGGAAGTTCCTGCAGGAGATCGTCAGCCAGTATGATGCCTCCATATTCTCCATGTCTCAGTTCGCCCAGAATCTGCCCCACCCCCAGTACCTCATCACCCCCTCCATCGACCCCTTGAGCGAAAAGAACCGGGACCTGAGCACCGCGGAAATCCAGGAAGTTCTAGACCGCCTGGGCATCAAACAGGATAAGCCCATCATTCTGCAGGTTTCCCGCTTTGATTCCTTTAAGGATCCCGTGGGAGTAATCCAGGCCTTTCGCATGGTGCGGCGCCATACCCCCTGTAAACTGGTTCTGGCTGGCGGGGAAGCCATCGATGATCCAGAAGGGCCCCGCATTTTTGCCGAGGTCATGGAGGCCGCCA
>JAHFCR010000161.1:1923-2337 GCA_023249405.1 Peptococcaceae bacterium
AGCCGGATATCCAGATCCTCCTCTTGCCGCCGGACGCCCACCATGAAGTAAATGCCCTGCAGCGGGCCTCAGACATCATTGTCCAAAAATCCACCCGGGAGGGCTTCGGCCTCACCGTCACTGAAGCCATGTGGAAGGGCAAACCGGTTATCGGGGGCGCGGTGGGTGGTATTGTGCTGCAGCTTCGGGACTATAATACCGGGTTTCTGGTCCATTCCCCGGAGGGCTGCGCCTTTCGTATCCGCTATCTCTTGCACCGGCCGGAAATGGCCCGGCGCCTGGGCAAGATGGCCCGAGAATTCGTCCGCCAGCATTTTCTCATCACCCGCAAGATTCGGGACTACCTTACCCTGATGATTTTAAGGGAAAATCCGACCGAGAGGATTATGGAATTGTAACCTGTAGCCAGTTCCC